>JAWKTX010000020.1 GCA_041398825.1 Planctomycetaceae bacterium
GTCGTGCATAGTCGCTCCGAGAATCGCACAGGCTGAATTCACCCCGTCCGTGTGCAATACGCCGAATTAAATATGCACATGCGGCACCCCTCACTTCTGCGCTGCCGTCAATCTGCGGGCAATAGGATCGCGATCTAATCAACCGTAAAATTGCTGCGTGGAGACTCTTCACTGCTTATGTTCCGTACTGGCACAGACAATCAAATCGCTTTCATCGCACGGGAGCTTCCGCATTCGACTTCCATGCTCAAAGATTTGCGGTAAACTGTCCGTAGTGGCACCCCAACACTACCAATACCGGGGTGCATAACAACACGGTGCACGGGAATTGTGCATCACACGCAATTTTCAAATCAAAACCGTCCGGCACAATCCCGTGACCGTCGGCGTTATTTGCGGAAGGCGAAAGGCACTGAATGACAATCGGCGAGCGACTCCTGATCCTGTTCGTCATGATTGCGGTACCGCTTACATTCATCGGCGTTCCGATATTTGTCTTCATGGGCGGCATTCAGAAGTTTGCCTTGAAGCCACTTCAGAAACGATTCGCAGGACTCGACTTGCATGAAATACCTCAGCACGGCGACGTCTGTTTCGTTTACCATACTTACCGCGGGTTTCTGGTTTGGTTCGTACAAGATAAACACCACGTTTGTGCAACTCCTGAGGATGCACGCTTGCTTCTGACCAGATTGCTGCGATTCAACCTCACTTGGGGCATGCTAAGCTATGGTCTTCTGTTTGTTCCGTTGCTCGCAATCGGCAACTACTTTGCCCAAAAACGATCGATCGAGAAACAGGAGCGAGAGCTTGCCGCTACAATTAACCAAAATCGCAAATAACCATGCGGTGAACGGGAGCCGCCGATGACGCGGGTTTTGAAATCATAGTTTTTCGGCGGCGGCCCCGTTACCGCCGACGTTATTCGACTAAAGCCGTTGAACGACACATCCCACGAATATGAATTTGAGGCTGCTGCGATTGCTCGTGCCGGAGAGTTCGCAAAACTCGTCGTCCCCATTTCCGACGAAATGCCGTCTCAGGAATACGTCGACAAATGGGTCAAGCCTTTCTACTTGACTAACCTCGTTTACAAATACGATACCTTTGAGTCGAGTTTCCGACTGATCGCCGCAGAAATCGACGACCAATTGATCACTGAATTACTGACGCAACGAAATTGGCGTCCAAGGATTACGGCGGCGTATTTCGTTGCGATAAAACGGATGGCCCATCACTGCGACCATATCGGAAAGCTGCTCCTCCGATCTGACCTGTGTTACGCAGGTGGCGGCTACGCACTTGCACTTGCTCGCATCAATACTCCAGAGTCTCTTGATTACCTCAAAAAATACCTTCACTACTATTTGCGTCGCCCAGATTTGGCACTTGATCAAGCGGACGTACTTGGTGCGGTGAAACATTGTGACGAAATAAACAAAACGACAAACATCGACGAGTTCCGAGCGATTTGGGCTGACTTTAATGCCGGGAGAAACGCAGAGGTTCCCATTGCCGAAGCTACCCAATGGTTCGATCAAAAAATGGAAGCAGTCATCAGGCTCGCCCAAATCGTCGAATAACCATAAAATGCACCCGAGTTGCCGATCGAGCGTTTCCTGAAGTCAAAGTCTCTCGGCGGCAACCGGGTGATTTTTGCCGTTATGCACCAACGTAATCGTGCTCGCCTGTGTTGCAATTCGACAGGTAAACAGCGGGGCATGGTCACCCACGGGGACGACCTGCGGATTGACGCGGACATCTGGCTTGCAGTATTCCGGAGCCACTGCAGCTGCCACTCAACGCTCAGGCATCGTCTTCCGGTCGTGCATAGTCGCTCCGAGAATCGCACAGGCTGAATTCACCCCGTCCGTGTGCAATACGCCGAATTAAATATGCACATGCGGCACCCCTCACTTCTGCGCTGCCGTCAATCTGCGGGCAATAGGATCGCGATCTAATCAACCGTAAAATTGCTGCGTGGAGACTCTTCACTGCTTATGTTCCGTACTGGCACAGACAATCAAATCGCTTTCATCGAACGGGAGCTTCCGCATTCGACTTCCATGCTCATAGATTTGCGGTAAACTGTCCGTAGTGGCACACCAACACTACCAATACCGGGGTGCATAACAACACGGTGCACGGGAATTGTGCATCACCCGCAATTTTCAAATCAAAACCGTCCGGCACAATCCCGTGACCGTCGGCGTTATTCGCATTGCGGATCGGCAGACAGATTATGACTGACTCGGAATCGACATTTTTGATCAAAGAATATGACTCCGCTCAGAAGTTGGCGTATCACGTTGACGATCTTCGCGCGAAGCTCACTAGTTTCTTCTTGACGATGTGCGGAATCGCAGCGGCTGCTGTTCTTTTCTTGATGAAAGGCGACGCCAGTGTAGACGTAGCATTACGACCCGCCGTGTACGTCGCATATTTGCTGGCTGCTGTGGCCGGTGTTGGCGCTTTGGTTGTTTGTATAGTTGCGAGACTTCGACGCGCGCAAATCGAACATTTTCGAATCACATGCAACATCAGACGCATCTTCCTTGGATCCGATGTGAATCTTTGGAATGCCGTCGAACTCTCTGACTTGACCGTCCCGAAGCCAAACCGTTTATCGGGAAGCTACTTCTGGGTTCTTATTGTCATTTCCGTCAGCGCGCTGTTTGGTGCACTGGCGTTACCCTTATATTTTTGTATCGGCATGGAGTGGTGGTCCGATACTATTGGCAACTGGCTCGGTGGAATAGCATTTTGGGTGCTATTGATCGGACTCGACCAACTGTATTTTGCGTTCGCGCGACCGACTCCCCGCCCGGAGTACACGCAGGCGACCGTAGACGAAATGCTCAGTGCGAGCGAATAACAAAAAAATGCACCCGAGTCGCGAAGTCGGGCGTTTTGACAATGGATAATCTCTCGTCGCGACCGGGTGATTTTAGACGTTAGCTGGTAACTCGACTGATTCGTCACACAACCGTGAGTACACCCTCCGAATGGGCACACCTGACGCCAACGACGAACCCAGAAGCGACGGGGCACAAGCCCCGATCGTCAAAAACTGGTCAGACGTATTCACCACGTGTTGCGTCATTTCGATCGTCATGGTTTGCATAAGCAGTCTAGTCTCGGGATTGGCAGTTGTAAGAATTTTCGAGACCACGCCCTTCATGGGAATTCCGGTGGACGAAGACGGAGTTCCACTTCCAATTGAGGGTTACCCTCAATTGGGTTATGGCATGGCAGGCATTCTACTCTTCACGATTCTTCTGATAGTATCTTGGCTGTGCCGAGCTCGGGCCTTCGAGAATCAACGTTCAGGTCGCCAGGACGGACAGGTCAGCTAACAAGCCGGTGCACGCGGAGTTGCGGTCCGCCCCGAATTTGAAATCAACGTCGCTGGCCGCAACCCGGTGACCTTGTGCGTTATTTTGCTCAACGCGAGGCTGTACCCAATGGACAATCACAACGGATTTATTGCCGACGGATACGGCCGAGCACGTGACGCCAACCAACCGATGGTTCGTGCCGAAGTTGAGCGTGAGTTCGCCGTCAGACTTAGCAACGCATCAACCGCTGACCAAAAGCGCATTCGCGTAGAAATCGAACGCGGAATCGAGAGGCGCCTCAAGGCACTAGTGTAGTGTCTCACTCAGTTTGTGATTTATCGAGTACCGCTCGAGCTCGGGCAACTTTTGCGAGGATGTCATCGGGATTGGCTGTCCAGGTGAAAGGCTCTGGTGCGTTGTTGGTCTGAGCGAGGTAGTCCCAGATTGCGGCTTCGAGTTGGGCAACGCTGTTGAACGATCCTCGGCGAATGCACGTCTGTGTCAGGTCGCGGAACCAGCGTTCAACCACATTGAGCCATGAACTGCTGGTCGGCGTAAAGTGAATGTGGAATCGGGGGTGACGGGCCAGCCACTTCCGCACACGTTTGTGTTTATGCGTTGCATAGTTGTCGCAAATGATATGCAGTTCGACGTCGGGAAACGTCTCATCGATTGTCTTCAGAAAATCAAGCCATTCGCAGTGCCGATGCCGCGGTTTGAAATCTGCAAGGACAGTGCCATCGACCTTCACGTTCATCGCTTCAAACAAGGCCAGTCGTCCCGTTGCGTTTATAGTCATGGGGTCATTGTCTGCAGCCGACCCGGGAACATTGCTTGAGCTCTTCTGGGTGCGATTGAGTGCACAGATCTGACTCTTCTCATCGACGCTCAGCACGATCGCGTGTTCGGGCGGGCTGAGGTACAGACCCACAACATCATGCAGTTTTTCTTCAAACTTCGGATCGTTCGAAACCTTGAACGTCTTCGTTCGATGCGGCTGAAAGATTGTGCTGCCGCCACACGCAGTATTTTTCACCAGCGACTGACGCCCAGATCTGCCGAAGATGTTCGCACGCTCCAGTGCGTGGCTCCCGCAGGCTTCTCCTGAGTTGTCGCGTCAGAACGTAACACAGCAACTTCTGGCCTGGCTTTCGCCCACTGCGCGTGCCATCCTTTTCAATGGCCTTCAGGCGTCCTTTGACAAAGCAGGTTCGCCAGCGACAGACAAACTGCGGATCGGTCTGCAGTTCTGCGGCGATTACCTTATTCCTGAAGCCCCTCGGCCGCTCGCAGAATCACCTTCGCACGAAGCGATTTTCGCAGGCGTGTTCCTTCCGCGGCTGTACTTCGTCCAGCGTCGTTCGCTCTTCCTCAGTCAACTCGATCGCCGGTGCCACTCGCATGGATATCCTCCTTGAAGAATCAGATACCCATTCAACACCGCACACGCACAATTCAGCAGCGAATAATTCACCACATTTCAAAGACACTACACTAGCTCCGCCGGATGCTCTCTACTGATGATTGACAGCAACGACAAAGAACGAGCGATCGTTGACCGTCTCCGCGATCACGTCTTTGGCGATGATGGGCCGACACAATCGCTGCTCAACGATGGTCGGCTGCCAACCGGATGGGCAACCAAATACTTGGATTTGCTACGGATTGCTGCGGAGCAATGGCAACATCAACCGATGTGGCCTCGGGAACTTGTGGCTGCAATTCACTTTACATCGTGGTATCTTAACCTGCGTTACGATGCATGGTGCGCGGTAACGACCGTAACGAAACCACGGGCGCAGACTTGCATCGCTACGATCGCCTAGCGAATTTTTTCTGATGCATGGTTCGCTCGACACTGACACAGACGCAAAATAACCATGATCGGGATAGGGGTCAGCCTTGCGGCTGAGCCCCTCCCACACCACCCGGCATGCGGGTCCGCACCGGGCGGTTCAGATCTTTCGCAGTGAGTGTCTGCCAGATTGTGAACAGGCTGACTAATCCTTCCTGAGCGAGATAGTCCAGCGACAGTGCTTCGTGCACGGCTTTGCTGGACGACTGCGTCCACGGATCTTTGCGACTGCTGCCGTGAGTCACCGCTTCGTCGTCTTTGACACCGAGCCAACGCAGATTCGCGATCCTCGTGCGGACACCGCGCCAGTGCTTCCAGTCACAGGCCCGGATGCGACGGCGAATCCACTTGTCGAGTTCCGCGAAGTACGTTTTGATCGGCGCGAAACGAAAGTAAGCCACCCAGCCCTGAAAGTAGCGACTCAGCTTCGTGAAGGTATGAGACATCGACACGCCGCGGTTGCGACGTGTGATCTGCTTGACGCAGTGAGGATTTCTGACGCCGGGGATCGCTAACTGGGCAGCGCCAGGTTGTCGTTTGGAGTGCGGCGACTTGTCGCAGCTTTGGCTTTGATTCACCACTTCGAGTTTCCGCGAGCGGCAGGTTAAAATTGACGGATCGCACAATTGGTCAAAACTCTGAATCGCTCGGAATTCTGATCATTTACGCGGCAGACCTCGGCCAGAATTCCTGTCAGTTCCGTGACTCGCCCAGGAACCGTCGCTTCTGCCGATCGCCAGATTCAACGAAGATTGGGTGCCTCGAGTGTTGTCGTAAATGCTTCCGGAATAGACCCCCCCTTTTCGAAGATCGTTTGTCAGAAACATCCAAAGCGGCGACAAGTCTCAGCACTCCAAGGTAGCGATTGTCAAACCCGGCCCCAAAGAAGAGCAACGAGGCCACACACCTTCGCAGGCTTCCTCCCCACGGTCGATCGCTCTTCCGCAGTTGCCCTCGCCTTGTACTTCACTCGCAATGAGACATTTGGCATACTGCTTCCTCAGTGAACCCCGTTTTCGTACAGGGGACTGCCACCCCACAAGTTCACACCCATGTTGGGCGTACCGTTGCAACGGAGGCCGCGAGTTGACGTTCTTGAAGTGGTGGGTCGTTCGCGCGGCCCCTCTGAACCCTACCGTTATTTGGCAAGCAGGCATGTGACCGTGATCAACCTGACCCCTGTGACAGACCAGCACATGAAGCCGGACTACCCACGTTGGCGATATCGGCGAAACGTTCTGGGGTCCATCCTTCTCTGGGCAAACAGAGCCAACGCAGTCAAGATTGAATTCAACGAAGATAGCCCAACACCATTCCGCTACTTCACGTCCGCTGGCACGGAAGTAGAGACAGAAATGGGGCAGCCACCTGACAATGTCCGCAAAGATCTGTTTCGTACCCTGATCCTGTCAACGATAAAACGATCATCACCGTGGCGGATGCTGAAACAAATTCTGTTCCCATCAGTGTTCGATAAGCTCAGTGCGACTTTTGTGGCTTCCGACCCTGAATTCGGCGACTCAACCTGGACTATGGAGTCAGATGGCACTTGTGCGACCTTCCTCAAACAAGAAAATCCGTACACAGCACCTCGCAAGTAATCAGTCCGTGAACCGGAGCACTCATTCACGCGGCAACTGAAATCCACGTCTTCCGTTCGTGCCCGGTTACGGCAGCCGTTCGCCGACAACGACATGAAACACACTATTGGCCTGTCCGCCGTGCTCGCTATTGCAATCATGGGATGCGCGCAATCAAAAAATCCCATGGCACACCCAGATGAACAGAACCCCTGGGTAATTCGAACTGAATTCTCTGACGATGAGAAATGGTCTGCGGTACGTGAACAGGTTGCTGCGCCGCAGTTCGAAATCGGTCGAAAGTTCTACGCGTACGTCAAATATGTCGCTGATGAAAAGTACGCTGGCATGGAACCAGAGACGCTCATTCATTCGCTGCCCGACGACTACCCCGGCTTTATTTGTTTCATCGTTGACAAAACAACGCTTGAAAGCGAAGAGCATCCAATTCTTGTCGTAGGGTTTTCACCGAACAGCGTTGATCCCAAAGACTATCAACGGACGCCGAAGCAAACGCCTTCAACGGATATCAAATCGTTCCGAGCAATTCCGTCTACAATCCAAAGCATCGAAAACAACCTTTCAATCGCCAACATGGACTTCGAGGAGTTTGCCGATTCGGTCGACGATGATGGCGTGTTCCGGGGTTTTCCCCGATAATGTCGGCGAACCCCGGTGGATTAGAAACTCGCGACGCGATTAGCGAAACCGAGTTCTAATCTCTTGTTCAAGAAGCCATAATCATTGAATAACAAAACGATACACTGGAATTGTGCATCAGCCCCAACTTCAAATTTAAGCCGTCCGGCACATCCCGTAATCGCCGGCGTTCGTCTGACAATCCACAGAGAGGACCGACTACCATGCTGCGATGCACTTTGCTCGTGATGATTGCTTTGGTGGCGTTGGGGACAGCTCGCCGTGCATCGGGAGAAGATGTGCTCTTTGAAGATAATTTTAATGGGACTCTATCGCCCGGGTGGCAGGTCTTCGGGTTTACGAAAGACGACTACCGCGTCCGGGACGGCGGACTGGAGATGCGTGTCCAACCGGGGCGACGGACCCATGACACGCCGATGCTGATGGTTTTGCTGCCTTTCAATACATCGGAGACTGTAACGGCTTCCGTGGAGGTGACACCACTCGATCGATTCACCGAGCCGGATGAATCTGCCGGGCTCTTTCTCACAGATGCTGACAGTTGTGAATTCGGTGCTGAGAAGAGGATTCTGAACGGTCATCTTGTGTTCTCACCGGGAAACGTAGAATTTATTGGGGAAGAAGGAGAGGAAGGAGATCCGCAGCAATATGCGTTGAAGTTCTGGCCCGCGAATGAGGACTACGGTCCGTTGAGAATCATCGTTCGCGGACACTATGGCCACTTCCAGGTTGGCCCATCGCAGAAGGGCAAATATTTGAACCTCTTCCACTCAGCGGCTCCGCGAGAACAGACCGAAACGTGGTTTCTGTCTTTCTGCATCGGGTGGCCCATCAGACCGTGATCACTGGGTGCGATTCGACAATTTTCGCGTAATTCGCAACTGAAAGCCTAAAAGGGGTCTGTTTCTTAGACCAGCAGACGAGCCCTCTTGCTTCGAGTCATTCCCCTTTTGAGACCTATGGACAGCGCGATCAACTGGCAAAACGGTGTGGACTGAAACCGACGGTGTGAAACTGCAACTGAAAATCGGAAGCAATCAACCGACAGGCAACGCTCTTGTGTTTTGCCGGAATCAATGGCAAGAATGGTCATCGCTATAAGCGCCGGAAGCGAAGAGGATTTTTCTGGTCCATCCGGTTTTCGTGTGGGTTTGCTAAGATTTCGGTTTTTGGATGGTGGGCGATGCAGGACCGTGAGTTATATCAGCAGATCCTTGGTTTGAAGAGTCCGTGGTCGGTGTCGAAGGTAGCGTTGGACGTCGAAATTCAACAGGTGGATGTTTATATCGAGCATCCGTCCGGTACGCTGTCCTGAGTGTTCACAATCGTTGGCGTGTTACGACCACACTCCAGAGCGTCCACGGCGGCATCTTGACAGTTGCCAGTTCAAGACGATCTTGCACGCAAGGATTCCTCGAGTCGACTGTGCTGAGCATGGCGTGAAGCAGGTTCGCGTGCCATGGGCCGAGAAAGGCAGTGATCAAGCGAATGTCGAATATGATCCCCGTCATTGAGTTCCTGGATTACTCGATCACAAAGGCCCGCCACACTATTCGGTCATGTTGTTCAAGTTCTTCGTCAGTGGCCCGCCTCAACGAGCCTGATTTAGTGTCGAGCAGTTTTCGCATGGAATCCAGTCGCTGATCAACGTCCTTCATCAGCGGGTGAAATTCGGGCAGACCGATCACCAAAGCCGACAGCTTTTCACCCGCAATGTCGCAGTGACGCAATTCCGCCTGCTGGCGACGAGAAGCGGGATCGGCGATGACATCAGGAATGTTGCTCGAAGTTGTTCCTTCCTCGGATTTTTCGACATAGTTTTCATCCCCTTTGATCATCGCTATCGTGCCTGTCGGTGTCTTGTCATCGAGTTCACGGCGCAGCAGTGCGATGCAGTACGGATGGACGAACCATCCGGTTTCATCGACCCAGTTGATCCTGGCGCGCTGAATCCCACGAGCAGCGACTTCAAAATACGGATGATTGGGCAGAGTTAATGCTGCGAGCGCCGCGTCGGCCGATGGAGTATTGGCCGTGCCGAGCATGCGAACAATACCTTCCAATTCCGTTGTTTCTGAATCGTCCTCGTCATTGGTCGATAATCTTATCTTGCCATTCAGGAATTCGGCTGCAAATGCGTTTAGCGATTCGGCGTCACCCAATTCAAACGTCGCCTGAATAAGCTGACATTGCAGCCTCAGGGAATTTGCGGAACCGCAACGTTGCCGGAGTTGAGTCACTATTCGATCGTCGCCGAGCTGAACCAGTGACTGAAGATAAATATCTTCGATTTGTTGTCGTTCATAATCCTTGAGCCGGTCATTGTCATTCTGTGCGTCGTGTCGGAGGAGCTCTCGATCCATCGCCGCGAGGATGGCTTCTGCAGAAGTTGGATTCGTGAACTTCTTTATCGCGGGATTTGCCGCGATTTCGCCGGGCTTAACACGTCTGGTATCCGAAAATACCGTGGTCGCCAATGTCCGTTGTTCGTTCATTTGAGCGAGATTCTGTGCGGCTTCTCGCAGCGATTCAGAATCGCTGGCCGGATTCGTGAGTACGTCCATCATTCGATTTTCGAAAGGCGTGTCGCGATACTTCTTCCAGTAGCGACGCAGACTTGCGACCGTCGTGGCAACTTTATCGTGGCCTCGATTGGTAAAATTGTCACCCGTCGCAACTGGCTCGAAAACACGTACCTTGAGGATGCTCATGGCGGCCGTCAGTGCCGCCTCTCGGACAGAAAGGACTGTGCGATTTCGGGAAAAATCTCGCCAGAAGTGTACCGAACGTGTTAGTCGCGTATCCTGCTCCAGGGTATCAATCAGTTCATCGATCGCCGGATCTCCGATCGCGATGATCGCCTCAACTCGCCAGTCTGACGCGAGATCCACACCACCCGGCTGGCTGTATTGGCGTGCGTCAACCTGGTCGAGCTGTCCGATGAGCCAGTGCGCTTGCTTTGATTTTTCCCAGTGATCAAAACCAATCGGCTTCTCCGGTGCTGCTTCGCCAAACGTCTGTGCCTCCTTGCGGCGATTCAGTTCAGCGAAAAGTTCTTTTCCGTTTCCAAACTCGGCTGCGAGCTCAGCGTACTTGTCATTAAGACGCGAGATATGCCGCAGCGATTCCTCATCCGCACCCTGCATATAAGCATGCACGCCATCGGCATACGCTCTCCATGCCAGTTCAATGTGTAAATCTTTGATGAGTTCCTCATTGGTGAGCGCATTCTCTGAACGCATCTCGTCGATTCTGGCTCTGGCGAGTGTCTTCGCAGCCAATTCATTATGCCCTAGTTTGGCAAGCCATGCGGCCCGCACGATTCCGGGCGTGCCGGCTGCAGATCCTGTGGACATTGCAGACATGCGACGATGAATGTGGCGAAAGTCATCATCGTCGTTGTTGTCGTTGCTGTCCGCATCCGGCTCCAGGAGCGATCTGGATTCGTCAACAAAATCGCGACGTTTGAATTCCTTCGGCGCCGAAATCCAGTCGTTGTCCAGGAAGTACACGCGAGCAGAAACCATATCTGATGCAGGCTGATACCATGCCCCGGTTTCGAATTCGCCCGATGAACCCCAACACGAACGTGCAGCAATTGTCACGGTACAGTACTGTTTCTCAGTTGGATCGGTAAGCGGATCTCCGATCAGGCTGAGCAGCATCTTGCGGTCGTCACTTGATAGCTGCGCGGACGAAGCGTCCTGCGAGAAAAAGGGACACGCAACTATCGCAGCGGCAAATACCAGGCAGGTTGAGACCCATATGCGATTCACCAACGTAAACTGCATCAGCTGTTCTCCAGGTCCAGTCCGGAACCAAACTCAACGACGCTTCGGTTTGAGCCTCATTCTATACTGCGACATCGACGGCATGCACGCAGCCAAATCAGATATATGCGACCTCGCTTCATGGGGTCACGCGCCAAACAGTGATCTGGCCTTCGTCGTCCCCGGCGGCGAGCAGTCCCCCGTTCGGCGAGAACGCAAGCGAGTGGAATCTTCATCCGCAATTGCAGGAGAAACGGCAGTGATGATAAGGGCCACCACTGCAAGTGCTTTGGACAGCATCGGCATGACGCCCCCTTCAGATCGTCGACTGTGTGGTGCAAACCGGGGTCTTGCGAGCCTGTCGCATCCCGTGTGATGATAGTCAGGCGGAAGCGCATTGCACAACGTGAACTCACCTCACAGAGCGTTGATGTATTCGTTACAGCGTTGCATTCAGGGTGGTCTTGATTCGACGTATTTGTTTCCGAACAACCATCGGAATGCGTTCCAGAATGGGCGACGGACCAAATAACTGCGAAAAGCGATCGACAACATCGGGCAGCGCGATCTGAAGCTGGTCGCTCATGGTGGCAACTGCCTTCGTCACGACTGCTGCTCGCACGCCCAGATCTTCTGCGACAGCCTGGAGTTGCCTGACGCCAATCTGATCCGGGTCGGTTACACCGCCCAAACTCATTGCCAGGTGGCGAGAAATGTTCTTGTAGTTCCTTGTGCAGACAAGATCGTAGAAGGGTGCAAGCTGCAGACGACGTCGATCGACGTACAACAGTGACAAATTCTTTCCATGTGCATCTGCGTTTCCGATCAACAGATTAAAGAGCGTCCAGTGCATCAGTTTCTGAAGTTCGACCAGTGGAAAAGAAGTATGACGACGGATAATTTCAGCACACTGTCGCAGTCCCGGGCCGCCTTCTTTTTCGTATTTACAGGCGGCACCAATTCCCAGTGCCTGACAGAAATCTTCCTGATGCAGTCGTCGATAACCTCCGTTTTCAGCGACGCGATCATAGCGCGCGATGACGGCAATGGCCGATCGTTTTGTCGGTCGCAGACGAATGTCCACGACTGGTAATCCGACAGCACTGGCCAGCATGGTGACAAACGTTTCATTCTCCGGCAGGTGCGAATAAATCGGAGACGCAAACTTCAACAGCGACGTACTGGGCGTGTTGCCAAGCGGAATAAAAATGCCGTCTTCTTTCACATGCACCGGCAGCTTGTCCTGAGCTCCTGCCAGTGACAGTCGCACCTCATCCTGTCCCGTCACCGCAGAAAATGCATTCGGTGTTCCAATGGACCAGTCCGCCAGCTGACGTTCACTGACGGCTTCATAGCGCTGATCCTGCTCTGTCGGTGTGCCGGAACGCGTAATCGCCAGAGCCCCGGCGCAATCTCCTCCAATCGCTTTCAACAATTCAAAATCGTTACCTTGCGAGATCTGCAGTGACTGGCAAATCTGCAGGCGAACGTTCGCTTCGGGAAGCAGGTTCACAAAGAAATTGTGGCTTGCCTGGGCATCGAATTTGCCGTCCAGTGGAAGAGAGATTGAAACCGGAAAGCTGTCCGGGTTGCTCTGCCACTCCTGACAATATCGAAACTCTATCAGCCCGGAAGCAGACAGCGTCAGTTCGCCCACGGTGTGTTGCTGATAGTGTACAAATAAGGTTTCAGCCACGCTGATCACCTCGTTGTTCCACGTGCAGTTCCAGCCCGAACAACTGCAATACGCTGATTGCCAGGCCCAGCTGTAACGTCGGTTTGCCGCGTTCCAGCTCCGACAAAAAACGAACACCCACGCCAGCCAGTGCCGCGGCGTCTTTCAGTGTCATGCCAGCTTCTTTTCGTCGTTGGCGCACGAGCTGGCCAATCTGACCTGCACTATCGACCTTCACCATCAAGATAATCCCGAGCGGGAATTTTTTGAACAATTCAACCATAGATCACAGAAAATGTCCCGAGCGGGAATATTAGGCTGCATTTGCCCATGCGTCAAGCAGATTTTTCCCGATCGGGAATATATGCGGAGTCGACTCGTTACACGCGTCAACGGATGGGGAACAGGACAATGTCCCTGAGAGTGCCCGAAACGTGACAGATCAAGCGACAGGAAAGCCCAGCGTTATCGGGCCTTCAGCAAACATCCTTCCTGAAGCAGATCCCCGGGATGCAGCACGACATGTTCGCCTGCGGACAGTCCATCCAGAACTTCGGCCTCAGCATCATTGCGATGTCCCAGTTTCAGCAGTGTCGTGACAGCGCGATTATTGACGTCACGAAAAACGGCCCATTGATTGCCCGAACGAAAGAGTGCCCCGGCCGGCACTTTCAAAACATCCTGACCTTGCCACGTAACGATTCTGGCATCCACACGATAGCCATCCCCTAAAGCCGGCGGTTCGTCCGCCGATTCGAAATCGATGATCACGTTAACACGCTGTTCTTCGATCCCCAGTGCGGAGATCTTTGTGAAGGCGGATGGCTCCACCAGTCGCACTTTTCCAGTCAACGGCTTGTCACCGCCCCACTGTTCCAGAAATACCATCGCTCCCGGTTCGATACGAACGGCATCACTCGAAAGGACATCAACTTCCACTTCGAGGTCGGCAGGATCGCCGACTTCCAGCAGCGGTGCGCCGGCCGCCACGACGGTTGCGCTTTCCTGAAACACTCGCAGGACGCGCCCGGTAATAGGGGATCGAATCGGTAACTGAAATTCCCTGCTTTCTGCGGCTGCTTGAGCTTTCTCCGTCTTATCGTCAGTAGTCGCAGTTGCGTCACTGGTATGAATCAATGCCGCCTGAGCCAATTTGAGTTCAAATTCTGCGATCTGTTGAGCATAAACGGCATCCGAATATTCAGAACGAGCGACCGCGAACGACAGTTTGGCAGCGTCCAGATCACTCTTCCCGGTGGCATTCTCTTCTGAGAGCTTCTGAATGCGTCCCAGTTCTGTTTCGGAAAAATTCAGTTTCTCCTCCGCCAGCTTCAAGCGCGGTTCCAGCTGAGCAATCCTCGCTTCTGCCGTTTTCACGCGAGCCTCCGCCTCGGCCAGTGCGCGTGGGTCCAGCAACGAAGGATCTGTGGGCTGAATCACAGCAACCTGAGTTTCGCTTGCGGTGACGACATCACCTGGATCCAAATCGACTCGAACAAGCCGTCCGGATAACGGTGCGGAAATAATATACTTCTCCCGAATCCGCGTACGGCCATCATCCTGAACGGTCTGCACCATGTCGCCCCGAGAAACCTCGGCAAGGTCGACGGCGACTGGTTTGGGTTGCAGCAGGAACCACACCAAAGCAGCAAAGCTCAGGAGTCCGGTGATGATGATGATTCGACGCATAATTGTGATTTCAAAACAAGACCGAAGGCATGGATTCATTCACGGCTCTTCAGCACTTCCACCATGTCCAGTTGATCAATTCGCCGGCGCACAAGCAGGCTTGAAACAATGGTCGCCAGCAACACAACGACGGACGCAAACAGGTAGGTGAACCGGCTGATAATGAACGGGATGCGATACATTTCTGTCTGCAGAGCCTGACAGGTCAGCCATGCCAGAATGTGCCCGATCATCAGTCCCAGTGGTATAGCAATGACGGTCAGAACAGCCAGTTCTCCCAGCAGGATCCCCGAGACTTCACCCGTTGTGAATCCAAGAACTCGCAGTGTAGCCAGTTCACGACTGCGTTCCGCCAGGGCAATTCGGGCCGTATTGTAGACGACTCCACAGGCAATCACGCAGGCGAAGGCAATGTTGAACAACCGCATACGCAACTGATTTTCTGCAATCGTATCCAGGAAGCTTTGAATCGTCGCCATTTTGACGGTGACACCTGCCACACGGGGCGTCTGCTTGAGCGTTTCGTAAAGCTGCTGCTGACCGGAGGCATCGACCGTCAACCACGCGCCGGAAACCATCGGGCGTTCGGCCATGATTCGATCAATAACCTTGCTGTGAACATACGCATTGGTTCCGCTGAAGTCGCGAATCAGACCGGACACGATCAGGCTGGTCTGAGGCCGCTTACCTTCCAGTACATCGACGGCGACTCGATCACCCACAGACACATTGAGCAGTTGAGCCAGTTTTTCGGAAATCAAAAGACCGGATTCCGGCAGCTGGATCTCCCTGACGTCCGCATCGAACAGTCGAAAAAGCTCCCGCTGCGCTGACAAACCCATCAATGCCAGACGCCGATCGCGCGGACCGAATGTCAGCCGCACGGGAAGCGAACGGAATGCTTCGACCTGGATAACGCAAGGCAAATTGTGCAGTTCATTCAGCACCGTTTTTGGTGTTGGCTCATAGAAAGTCACCATAACGTCATCACGCTGAGCCATCCGAAACTGAAACTCAATCAGATAATCCAGAGCGTCTGACCCAAAGCTGCCGACAACCATCACGGCCGTTCCCAAACCAATCCCCAGACAACTGAGCGAGGACTTCCAGGGACGCCGTTGCAGTTGACGCAGAATCATCCGCCAGGTCTGCGAAAACCAGCGTTGCAGTCCAAAGCGTTCCACAAGTGTCGGTTGGTATCTGGGTGGAGGTTCGGGCCGCATGGCTTCAGCAGGAGGCAATTGCACCGCGGCGGCAACGGCACTCAGGCTGCCAATGGAAGCCGCCACAAGGCTCAGCGAGGAAGCGAGTACCGTCGATCGCAAATCCATCGCAAAATGGAACATCGGAAAACGGTAAAACTGGGTGTAGATGCTGGTTAAGCCGTGCCCCATCCACGCCCCGACGGCAGTCCCCAGCACGACACCACAAAACACAATCACGGCGATCATCTGAAAATAATGCAGTCCGACTTCCACGTTGGAATAGCCGAATGCTTTCATTGCCGCAATTTGTTCGCGCTGTGTGCTGATCAGTCGCGACAGCACGATGTTCAGAAGAAACGCGGCCACGGCCAGAAAGACGATTGGCACAATCATTCCTGTGCCTCGCAACTGGGTGATTTCTTCATCCAGATAACGTGCCGATACTTGTTCGTCCCGGCCGTAGGCTCCCCCGTTGCCCCAGGGATCCAGCAGCAGATCCATGCGGCGTTTCGCTTCGTCTTCGGATGCTCCGTACATCAGTGATACGCTGACATCGTTAAAGGCTTCCTTCATATCGAAGGCCGCTTCCATCGTGGTGACGGGCATCCAGAAGATCCCAAAGCGTTTCGTGTCCGGCAGCATGTCTCCGGCTTTGATCTGCAGCACATATTCCGGCGACAGCGCAACACCAACGATTCGCAGTGTTCGCAGGCGGCCGTTCAGAATAGCCTGCACGGAATCCCCCGGCCTGAAACTGTGTTCCGCCGCAAACGATTCGCCCACCAGTACTTCCAGACCATGTCCAATTTGAGGCATTCGACCGCGCCGCAGATAAACCTGATTCAATCGCGATGTGCCGGTGTCCGGAATGGAAATCAGGCGAGCCACCGCAGGCTCGGCCAGACCTTCGACCATCATGGTGACGTCGCGCACAATTCGTGCCTCAACCTGCGCCACTCCGTCAATTTCATTGAGTCGTGTTGCGACATGCAGGGGAGCCCGTTTAACAGAAGCAAACAGATGGGCGAAGGCAAACCGTCCGTAGTAGGTATCGCGTGTTTCGGAGAGTGATTCCAGCGTGCTGAGCGACATCACACTGATAGCAACACCACAGGCAATTACGGCAGCAACGGCAACGGCCTGGCCCCGCAGCGTCCAGAGATCGCGAACTAATTTTCGGTGAATCGCGAGCATGAATTACCATTCGATCTCGCACGGCAGTTTTTTGTGATCGTTGATACGTTCATCAACAATGCGACCATCCGACATGCTGATCACGCGATCCGCCATCGCTGCAATCGCTGCGTTGTGAGTGATGACGGCCGTTGTTGTGCCAAGTTCTCGATTCACACGCTCAATCACTTCCAGCACCAGAACACCAGTCGTGACATCCAGGGCACCGGTTGGTTCGTCACACAGCAGAACACCCGGCTGCTTGGCAATCGCGCGCGCTATGGCAACCCGCTGCTGTTCACCTCCGGACATCTGAGATGGAAAATGGTTGCGACGTGCTTTCAATCCCACCATTTCCAGCGCGTCGGCAGGTTTCATCGGGTGCTCGCAGATTTCCGTGACCAGAGCGACATTCTCTTCGGCCGTCAAACTGGGAATCAGATTGTAGAACTGAAAGACAAAGCCGACATGATTTCGCCGGAACCGCGTGAGCTGCGAGTCGGTCATGGCCGTAAGCTCGCCGTTGCGAAAAAAAACCCGGCCGGACGTAGGCACATCCAAAGCACCAAGGATGTTCAGCAACGTTGATTTACCACTTCCGGACGGCCCCACCAGGACAACAAACTCTCCTTCATAGAGTTTCACACTCGTGCCGCGCAGGGCAGTCACATCCACTTCGCCCATGCGATATACACGGGTAATATCGCGCGCTTCAAAAACGGCGGTCCGAGTTTCAGGTTGTAAAGGGGACTTGGACATTCATGCAGAATCACAGGTGGTCCTGGATGTACGGTAAGCCGGGATAATATCAGTTTGTCGAATCGCCTGCTGCGCAGCGCGAAATTGATGCCTGACCATCGGACACCTGAACGCGGAAAGTGCGGACACGGGAAGCGGGTGAAAAGACAAGAGGCTTCAGGTTTAAGGCGTCGGGATCAGAAAAGTGCAGGAACGATTCCTGGCTCACGGCACCGTGTGGTGCCGTGCGTAGCTGCGTTCGGCCGGCTGTCTTCCAGCCATCACTTATCCACGACCGGCGTTCACTCTGCCGGCATCTCTCCGATGCGAAACCATCCGTCCGGGGACTGGTGATGCTGAGCATTCGCAAAGCGAAGAGGCAGCCCATTCGAGAGCGGATTCACTACACGAAAGACAAGGACATCGGTACCCGTCGGAATTTGTGAATTCTCCAGTGTGAACAGCCAGGTACGGTCGGCGTCGCCTGGCAACAACCCTGTAATTTTCCAGTCCGTGGGCCACTGCCGCAAGGTTGCCTGCCTGCTGTCGAACGCTGCCATGACTACTTTCCAGTCGTAATAGAATGGCGCGACACCGGTGTTGCGCAGCTGCACTTTCACGTTCGTTCGGCTGGCTTCGTGCTTGATGCTGGTCTGCGTCACGTGAAATTCATAGCCCATTTTCTGAACGGCGATGCTGGCATTCTTCACTCGCACGCGGGATTGTTTCTTTTCCATCATGCCCGTATCCAGAAGCCAGCTGGCATGGGTTTCCCGAACACACTGGCCGAAATCCTGAGCCTGCTTGTGATCGACGTTGTCGTCAAAGATGCTGCCCCAGAGCTCGGGACGGATCTCGCCTCCGATCGGGTGCGTTTTCCATTTCGACATCGCCGACGGTCCGGCAACTCTCATCGATGGCATAAAGAACCAGCTGTCTTCGTCGCGACCGGTGTCCAGAGTAGCCCATGCGAAGGAGTCATCATGGTAACCAAACGGTCGGTGTGCGTTCTTCGTGTACAGCCAGTGATCATCCCCGGTGGGATATCGCAGGAGGATCGGAGTCACACGGAACGCAGCAGTAAATGCATTCAGCACTTCGGCCTGAGTTTCCTTTGATGCAAACAGATCCTGCCGAGGGTATTCGTGCCATTCGCCCCATAGCCCCAGCAACCCTGCTGTCAGGAAACCGATGCGTGGGTCTCCGTCATATTTCTTCCCCATCGCAGTTACAAAACTCTGCATGGCCCTGCGAAGACGAGGATCGTTGTAGTCGGGAGTGTGAACTTTTGCCGGAGGAAATGGGTCCATCGCTTCATTCAGCCACGTCGTCACCTTCAATCCGTCTTTGATCAGGAATTCAGGGATGCCGTTGTCAAACCCGGGATACACCATCCAGATGCGAAGAACGGTCTGATGTCCGCGTGAAGCAACATCGTTGAGCAGTTCTTCCAGCGGCTGCCAGTTGAACTCGTCCATGCCGGTCATCAGTTGACCGAGCGGCAGAGAATTGAATTCCATGCTGTGCGGAAAGTTGTTTCGCTTCTCACCGGAATAAGGCACCAGTCCCTTCAGAGGATTGTCGATGGCGGCAGGCACGTATTCCAACGGCTCGCCAGCCTGGCAACGAGAAACGGCCAGCAGCGACGCCCACAGAATCAACATGAAAAGAATCGACGGCGGGCGAAGCAACACTGCGGGCACTCCTGCAAATCGTAATATCGTTCTGTACGGCTGAATCTTGACCTGCGGCGGACCACAATGCAAAAGGGCTCCATACAAAAGAGCACCGGTCACGGACCCCACTCGGTGAACGCAGGCATAGGGCCAGGCAAAGTGGAGGGCAAGACGAGCGTTCTGCCGTTAGAACAGAGATCCAGGGTGATGAGAACTGCATGGCTGGCCCGGCCTCCTGCAATTCCATGGAATGAGTGACTCCGGAACCTGTGAGCGACAGGCAATCGGGAACGGGCGACCCGCTTCAACCGTCACATTCGGCTCGATGGACACGTATCGCGTCGGACGTCATTCAGGAAGGCAGGTTTTCCATGACAATATCGGCAGAATTTGCCGATACGCGGGGAAGGCAAACATTGAAGACGCACAGACAGGGATGTCTGTGTTTTCACAGCGCCTCACGGGTGGAAGACATGTTCTTTCGATTTGCCGCATCTCTCATTCTTGTCGTCATGGTCTCTATGGCGGGTGTCATGCTGGAAAAGCAGACGCTCCAACTGCGTCGATCCATCAGCCGTCAGTACTATCAAACCGATCTCCTGATAGAGCAACAGGTGGCCTTGAGACTTGAGACTCAGCGACTGACTGCTCCTGCGCAGCTTTCCACATTGCGAGCCGCCGTCATCGATCGGCGTAACAGTCGACAGAATCCATTGAAAAGTTCGCAGGCGTCAACCTCCGGAATGCGCGAACCGAGTCCACCCGGCGACAACGCGTCAAACGACCGGAATTCTTCTCACCCTAACCCCGGTGAATCGGGACGACTTCCGCTTCTGCGATTCCAGCATCCCTTCAGTCCCAGAGGAATCGACTGATGGCCGACTGGCGAATTCGATTTCCAGGAGCCATCATTCTTCTGGGGTGGTTATTGCTCATCGGCCGACTGATTCAGATTCAGGGAGCCCAGCGAGAACTCATGAATAACCGAGTGCAGCGCCAAAGCCACTTCTCTGAAGTGATTGCAGCCCGCCCCGGGGAAATCCTGGACCGTCATGGTCATGTCCTGGCCATGACAATCACGCGGGACAGCTTGTTTGCGATTCCCGATGCCATTGACGACCCCTGGGAGTTTGCCTGGAAAACGAGCTCTGTCCTGAACATTGATGCCGACCAGGTCTATCGAAAGATACTGGAACATTCCGACAAACGCTTTCTCTGGATTCGTCGCCGACTTTCGGAAGAGCAGCGTGCGGCATTCCTGGCTTTGAACCTGCCGAGACAAACATGGGGATTGCGTCGCGAGTATCAACGGCAGTACCCGCAGGGATCGTACGCCGCACATGTTCTTGGCATGCGGGACATCGATAACATCGGACGCGGGGGGCTGGAAGAGAGTCTGCACGAATTCATTCGCGGACAGGATGGCTCACGCTTCATGACACGAGATGCTCGCGGGCTGATCATGGAAGTCGCTGCGGATCGGTCTGAATCTCCCGTTCACGGACAGACCGTTGTTTCCACCATTGACCTGTTGACGCAGATTGAAACGGAGCGGCAACTGGATGAACTTATGGCCAAATGGAATCCCGTCGGCGCGTGTGCCATTGTGATGGAACCAGTCACAGGCGAAATTCTTGCAATGGCTTCGCGCCCGGCCTTCGACCCCAACAACCTCCGGCAGGTCGAAGATTCCGCATGGAAAAACCTCGCGGTATCCGCGTTCTTTGAACCAGGCTCCACTTTTAAACCATTCATCGTCGCCTGGGCACTACAGCACAATCTGCTTCGCAAAGAGGAACTGATCGATTGTGCTTTCGGCGTCTATCGAATGGGCAAACGAATTCTGCACGATCATCATTCCTATGGTGACCTGAGCGTCGAAGACGTGCTGGTAAAATCCAGCAATATCGGGATGGCTAAAATCGCAGAACGGATGGGAATGGACGCTCTCTATGACGCCACGGTGCAGTTTGGATTTGGTCGCCGCACCGGCATAGAAATCCCGGGAGAACTGACAGGTTTATTGCGTCCGATTTCCCAATGGACTGATTATTCGCTTGGATCCATCCCCATGGGTCAGGAACTGGCTGTTACCCCGCTGCAGCTGATTACCGCCCACGCTGCCATCGCGAATGGAGGACGACTTGTTCGACCGCGACTGCTCAAACACGACAGGACATCCGGTTCAGTCTCACAGGAAATTGCACTGGCAGAAGCATCGGCACAGGTAGAATCCAGCGTCCTGAATGGTCATATCTGCAACTGGCTCGTTCAGAACCCGATGAAACAGGTTGTCGAAAGAGGCACAGGCAAATCGGCCCGCATCAAAGGACTCAGCATTTTTGGCAAAACAGGGACAGCGCAGAAACTGGACCCAGAGACCGGCCGCTATTCAGACAAAGCCTGGGTGCTGTCTTTTATCTGCGGTGCCCCGGCGGAAGACCCCCAGGTTCTGGTACTTGTTATGGTCGACGAACCTCGTGCAGATGGAACACAATACGGTGGAACCGTAGCAGCGCCAACTGCGGCAAGGATACTGGAATTTGCGCTACAACGGGCCAGCAACTGAAACAGAACCGCTTTCCGCCTCTCGTGTTCTGTACCCCGCATTCAGTTCCCCGTATGCAGACGCCGGGTGCTTTATTCCTGCTTCGCAGCAATGCAGTACAGGTACCTGCTGGACCGAATAAACAATTGTCCGTCGCTGACCGCAGGCGTCGCGCTGAATTCTTCGTCATTGTTCGTGACACGGTTCACCGCAAGTTGTTGCAGTGTATCGGTGGCCTTCAGCACGTAAATGTCGCCATTTCGCGCCGTGTAAAAGATCTTCCCGTCAGCAATGATGGCAGACGCGTAATCGGAGGCTCCACCAAAGCCACGGGTGCGTTGCCGACCGGTTCCCGGACCGCCGCTTTCTTCAGGCTGGTTGCTGGCAGCTGGTGCGATGTTATTTGTCAGCCGCCCCTGAAAAATGCGTTCTCCCGTGACCGCGTTCATGCAATTCACGACTTTGTTCGAGAAGTAATAGATCCGGCCGTCATACACCACCGGCGTACCAAATCGGCTGCTGTCACGACCGCTCCAAATGACGTGCGTCTTTGTAACATCTCCCTTTCCCCCGGCCTTCACGGCAATCGAACCGCCACCTCGACCTTCGATTGCGTAGATCATTCCGTCAGCTTCAACAACGCTGGAACTGAATTGATCCGTTTCCATAGCTTCGCAGAACCATCGCAGTTTTCCGGTTTCAGGATTCAGACCCCAGATTTCATTGGGGGCCCCGATCACGACATCTGTCCTGCCGTCGGAAGTGACTTCAATGGGAGTTCCCCAGACATTCCCCAGCCCTTCCGACTCAGCTCGCCAGATTTCCTTGCCCGTTCCGGCATCAAATCCGATGACCGCGCGAGATTCCGGCCCGGCCGGGACGATCAGAATATTTCCCGAGAGAACAGGACTCGACGAAGAACCCCAGCG
Source organism: Planctomycetaceae bacterium (assembly GCA_041398825.1). Lineage (NCBI taxonomy): Bacteria > Pseudomonadati > Planctomycetota > Planctomycetia > Planctomycetales > Planctomycetaceae > Planctomycetaceae bacterium. The sequence continues at coordinate 22,837 of JAWKTX010000020.1, forward strand.
ACGCGGATCGGATTCGAGACCCACAGGTGCATGCCAGAGTTCCCGACCATCCAGGTCCCAGGCAAATACACCCGACTTGCCGAAGAAAGCATAAATGTGCTTTCCATCTGAGACGGGCGTATGCGAGGCATATCCATGCTCAGGAACACCCATCCCCGAATAAGGGTCTTCAGGCAGGACCGCCTTCACCGTTTTCTGCCAAAGCACAGTTCCGTCTGCCCGGTCGAAGCAAACCATGCTCCGCGTGAGATCTTCTTGTTCGCCGGGCTCACGGCGGTCCAGTCCATAACCGTCATAACAAGTGACAAAGACCCTGCTGCCGACAACCACTGGACAGGAGACGCCAGCCCCGGGGACGGCAACCTTCCATTTGAGATTCTTTGTTGGCCCCCATTCAGCCGGAACAGGAGCTTTGTCCAGGCACACACCTGAACCGTTCGGGCCGCGGAACCGAAGCCAGTCTTCGCATTGTCCGACAGAAAAACAAACTGCGGCCGGCAATAACACTGCCAGTAGTTTTCGAAAACGTGGTCTGCTAAGGAATCCAGGGACCATCGAACACTCCCGATAAAATAAGAGCCCGCAATGAACAAACGGCAGACAGCAAAGCAGCCACGAACAGCTGTATGAACTGAACGTGGCTGCAGTCATCGTGTTTTCGATTGCGTGAGACGCAAAGGGTTTATTCTGCTTCAGGCCGGCGAGGTCGACCTTCTCCGCCCCGATTTTCTCCACCCCGACCTTCTCCACCTCGACCGCGACCGAACTCCTGCGACATTTTGCCCAGCTCTTCGCGGCTCAGCTTTCCGTCTTTGTCGGCATCGAATTCAAACATGCGATCAATGAATCCCTGTGGCCCCGCGCCGGGTCCGCCGGCTGGTGCTCCCCGACCTTCTGCATCCCGCCCACGTTCGCCATCGCGGCCACGTTCGCCGTCGCGGCCACGTTCCTCAGGCCGACGTTCGCCATCCGGGCGTTCGCTTCGATCTCTTGACATGCGGGCCAGTTCTTCACGCGAAGCAGCGCCATCTTTATCTGTATCGGCACGCTCGATCATTGCCTGCATGCGTTCACCGACTTCATCTTTGGTCAGTTTTCCGTCGCCATTCTTATCCTGCTGCATCAGCCGGTTCAACATTTCGTCGCCGCCCTGTCCGCGACCACTGTCGCCACCTGGAGGTCCAAATCCGGGACCGCCGCCCCCTGGAAAACTCGGGCGAATCTCGTCCTCCGTAAGCTTCCCATCATTGTTCTTGTCCAGGGCCTTTAATGCCGCAGCAGCTCCATCGATCTCAGCAGCGGAAATTGTTCCATCTTTGTCAGCATCCAACGCTGCCATCACCGGCAGAGCACGCATCATGCCCGGCCCACCGAAACCTGGTCCGCCAAAACCTGGTCGACCACCAGGTGGTTGCGCCAGAACTGAACCAGCCGTCGCGGCCACCCAACAGACACCTACAGCTACCGAGAATTTTTTCATGGCTCTGACCTCGTTATCCTGATTGGAATTGACACAGAAAGGATTCAAATGCATCGCATTGACAGGTCCCGGAAGATTCCGCTCGTTGTCAAGACGAATTGTGATTTCAGCATGCGGGCCGCATGAGCCGTTAAACACGAAATGCCACAATCGGCGCCGCTAATTCATGATTTCCGTCCCAAAACTGGTGAGCATTCCGCGATGTTGGTCAGTGCACGATTGATTTACTGGACAACCGGGGCCGGATTCGCTGGAATGCAGGGCTTCCATCGTAACTCCGGCATGATCGGTTTGGCTCAACTCTTAGTTCGCGAAGATACTTATGGACGCCCTTTTCAACCTCATCCAAAGCCTGGTCAATGTTTTCTGGTCATTGCTGGATGTTGTGCTGGCTCTCGTGCACGTCATCCTGCCGTGGCTCCCTCTAATCGCGTGGCTGGCCTACTGGACGTTCGCCGTCAACTGGTCGAAGGCACTGCCAATTATCTGGCGTGGAGGCTGGATTGGCATCGTGTTGCTGATGTTTATCGCCATGATGGTCTGGGGGGCTGTTGATCCTCCGGTTGAAAACCACCTGATCTTTGGGTTGAAAGTGGGCAACTACACTGGCAAATTTGTTTACGTGACGCTGCTGACATGCATGGCCCTGCTTTGCGGAGCAGCTCAACTCTCGGGTTACTTCGGGAAGCTTTGCGACTTTCCGGACCCGCCGGAAGAGAGTCACAGCGACCACTCTCACAACGACCACTCTCACGATGACCACGCTCACGCTGCCCACTAAACCTCAAAAGGGTCCTCCCAAATGCGTTGCCATCCCCGACTTGCTTTCGTTATCGCAGCGGCCTTCTTCGCACTCATACCAACGGTTCATTCCGGCGACTGGCCCGGGTGGCGGGGCCCCCTGCACAACGGGCAGGCACCGGGCAGCGGATATCCAACAGAATGGTCCGCTGAAAAAAACCTGACATGGTCGGTTGAAGTCCCTGGCATTGGGGCTTCCACCCCAGCCGTCGCAGGAGACAACATTTTCCTGACAACGACCGTCAACGGAGAAAACCTGCTGTTGTGTTACGGCATGGATTCAAAGCCCCGCTGGCAGCAGGCACTCGGCAAGGCTGTTGACGGTAAACCCGGGAAGGATGGCACTGGTGCCAATCCATCGGTCACCACTGATGGCAAGTACGTTTTTGCGTACTTTAAGAGCGGGGATCTTGGCTGTTGCTCCGTTGATGGCAAACTGCAGTGGGAAACCAATTTGCAGCAACGATTCGGCGAAGACACTCTCTGGTGGGACCTCGGTACTTCACCCATCCTTGTCAAAGATGCCGTAGTCGTTGCATGCATGCAGACTGGACCATCCTATCTGGCCGCATTTCATCGACAGGACGGAAAACTTCTCTGGAAGCAGGATCGAGACCTTGGCGCTCCGGAAGAAGCGGCCCAAAGTTACTCAACACCGGTTGTTTCGGTTGACGGCGACGCGGAGACGATCATCGTCCTTGGAGCGGATCATGTCACCGCCCACGACGCCGCAACTGGACGAGAGCTCTGGCGAGTCGGCGGACTTAATCCCACCCAGCACAAGTACTTTCGTTCGATCGCGGGACCAGCTGTTTCTGATGGAATCGTGATCGCGCCGTATGCTCGCGGTGACTCACTGACAGCAATTCAACTTGGTGGATCTGGTGATGTCACAGATTCGCATATCCTGTGGATGAACCAGGAGACCTCGGCAGATGTGCCAACACCTGCCATCGCAAATGGACGCGTCTTTATCTGCCGCGATCTTAAGGACAAACGGGGCACAATTGATTGCCTCGACTTAAAGACCGGCAAGACAATCTGGTCCGGCCAACTTGACGTCAACAGGAATACCTACAGATCTTCCCCGATAGTCGCAGACGGAAAACTGTACGTGACGCGTCAGGACGGAACGGTATTCGTGCTGGATGCCTTTGCTGACGAATTCAAAGTGTTGGCAACAAACTCCATCAGCGACGAACATACTGTGGCAACACCCGTGTTCGTCGACGGCCACATCCTCATCCGTTCCAGTCAGCACTTGTACTGCATTGGAAGTTGATGCTTTCCGTCCGGGGCATCACGAAGAGTTTTTCGGCACCTGTTCTTCAATCGATTGATCTGACGGTCGAATCCGGACAGGTTGTCGCCCTGCTGGGTGCGAATGGTGCTGGCAAGAGTACTCTCAGCCGCATCATCTCCGGACTGGTGCAGCCGGACCAGGGTGAAATGACCCTGGACGGCAGACCATTCAGGCCAGCAAACAAAGCTGCTGCAGAAAACGCCGGGGTGCAGATCGTTCAGCAGGAGCTGAACCTCATTCCAACGCTCAGCGTTGCCGAGAATCTCTTCCTGAACCGACTGCCTCATCATTTTGGAATTGTTTCTCGCAAGAAGCTGCTGAAGCTTTCCCATGATGCCCTTCAACAAATGGACATGGGCCATATTGCCCCGGACTCCCCACTGGAATCTCTTGGGGTCGGGCAGAGACAATTAATTGAGATTGCTTCCGCCATCAGTCGGCCCTGCAGGGTTCTGATTCTGGACGAGCCAACAGCCGCACTCACTGCCAGCGAATCAAGTCTGCTCTTCAATCGAATTCGCAGGATGCAACAGCGAGGAATCGCCGTGCTCTATATCAGCCACCGGCTGGATGAAGTGCGGGAAATAGCAGATCGCTCGGTAGTGCTCCGAGATGGTCAGCTAATCGCCAGTATCACTCGACAGCAATTCGATGCGGACAGAGTCGTCCGATTCATTTCGGGAGAAGAGGCCGACAGACCATTTCTGTCGACAGCGGTCCCACTCGAGCGGAAGCGTGCAGAGCCGACTTTGCCGAAACCGGTGATGCAAATCTGCAACCTTGACCGACCGCCGTTGGTTCGAAATGTCAGCCTGACACTCTTCTCCGGCGACTGTCTGGGAATTGCAGGCCTGGTAGGGTCGGGTCGAACGGAACTGCTTCGCTGCATCTTTGGAGCGGATGTTGCAGACGCAGGATCCGTCGAACTTCCGGACCGGAACGTTCGAAGCCCATTCCGCCACCCAGTAGCGGCAACGAATGCCGGGATAGCGATGGTGACCGAAGAACGCAGGCACGACGGGCTGCTGCCTTCGCTAAGTATTCGAGCTAACACGACTCTGGGAGCAATTTGCCAGCTCACCAGCGGTGCAATCAACCTTCTCCCATCTGTGTTCCGGAAGATCAGTCATACAAAAGAAGAAACTGCCGCAGCATTCATGCAGAAGAAGCTTCAGATTCAGTGCCACGATCTGCAACAACCGGTATCTGAACTCAGCGGAGGCAATCAGCAAAAAGTGGTCATCTCCAGATGGTTACTGCGAAATGCAGATATCTTTCTCCTGGACGAACCAACACGAGGGATCGACGCGGCCGCCCGAGAACGAATTTACAGCCTCCTTAACGAATTGCGAATCGCCGGAAAGGCTATCATTATTGTTTCCAGTGATCTCTCTGAACTGGAACACGTTTGTAATCGGATCGCTGTTATGTCTGCCGGAAGAATTGTAACGGAGTTCTCGGCGCAGCCCTTCGACAAAGAGGCCATCATGAAGGCGGCCTTCGACGGATATCGAAACCAAAAGCCAAATGATGACACGCGCAGCTAATTATCCGAAAACACTGACCAAGCGCCTCTGGCAAAGGTTTGGCGACTACGCCGGCCTTGCTGCAGTTCTGGTTCTGCTGGTCGTCATATTTTCCAGCCAGAATCCTCGGTTCCTGTCGGTGAAGACGGTGACTTCCATCGTCAATCAGATCCCGGCCCTGACCGTCGTGTCTGTCGGCATGACGCTTGTGTTGATCACAGGCGCGATTGATCTGTCTGTAGGTTCGGTTCTTGCGCTGGCGTCATCGGTTGTTGGCATCCTGATGGTAAACCATCACTGGAGTCTTCCGGCAGCGTTCATCGCGGCCGTGGGTACAGGTGCCTTTTGCGGATTTGTCAGCGGTCTGATTACCGTCGGCCTGAACGTCCCTTCCTTCATTGTAACGCTGGGCATTCTGCAGATTGCGCGCGGCATGGCTTACCTGGTGACCGACTCTGCCACTTGCTATGTCGGTCCAGCAGTTTCCGCTCCCACCATGCATCTGCCAATCATCGGAATCTCACCAGCATTCCTGTTCGCATTGCTCGTCGTACTCGCAACACAGTTCGCTCTGACGCGAACTGTGTTCGGACGCTACTGCATTGCTACAGGCACCAACGAAGCGACGGTTCGTATGAGCGGCATTGATAGTCGCCCGATACGAATCAGCTGTTTTGTGTTTTCCGGCATGATGGCAGCCCTGGCGGGATTCTTCGAAACATCTCGCATGCAGGCCGCGGATCCCAACGGTGCAGGAGGCTTCGAACTTTCCGCAATTGCCGCTGCAGTCATCGGCGGGACCAGCCTGATGGGCGGAAGAGGCAACGTCATCAGTACGCTGTTTGGTGTACTGATTATTGCCGTGCTGCAAACCGGCCTCAGTCAACTGGGTGTTGACGAGGGCTCGAAGAAGGTGGTCACAGGGATCGTCATCGTTCTGGCCGTGATGATCGACGGATCAAGAAGGTGGATCGGATCACGTCGACGCGCCAACAGTTCTTAATGAACCCGTCACGAATTCCACCTGAATCATTTCCAATCTGATCGTTCGTTCATCGTGGCAAATTCAAAATCGATGACAAATCAACGTCGACGAATTCAGTCACCTCAGGAAGGCTGTCGGTGAGCTCCCCCCGAAGTATTCGCACTGACCGCGGCGCTTCGATGGACAATCGAACGCGTCCGCCCTTCACCTCAGTCACGGTGATGCTGATGTTATCAGCTATTTGAATGGATTCACCTTTTTTTCGACTTAGGACAAGCATCCTGCACCTCCCTTTGATCCTTTTCCGGTAGAGAGCCAGTGGCAGCTCTCAAAATGTTGCTTCTCAGCCACAACACAATGACATGAATTCCGTTTCCGCTGTTCGGAACCAACCTGCAAAAATAAGCCCGAAAATCGGCAAAATCTGCCGATATCCTGCAACACGACAACTTATCATCCATTTTCCTTACGAATTTGCCTGAGAAATCCCGGGGAAAAGAGGAATACAGGGGAAAAAACAAGCCATTTGATTAAGTCTGGGTCGGGAATATCACTGGCGTCCCAGACAACCTCGATCCTGACTGGCTGATCAAATAGCGACCTGAATGGCGAATTTTGATACGGCAAATTGCAACAGCCGGCATGAACTGAACAAATGCCGACCACCTTTGCCCGTGTATCAGCGGGCAGAAAACGGGCCCAAACGCAACTGACGCGCAAAATCATCGAATAACGCTTCCAGCACCAGCCGTACTGGCGAATTCGCTTCGATTTGGTGAGTAGCCTGGATGGTACGACCAAGCAGTGGCCCCAGGAGATCGACACCGTATCGAACGCCAAATCGCTGAGTTAGCGGGTCAGACAGATCTCCGGTTGCCAGTTGCCGCAGCCGGTGCTGCAGAAAATCGGCTACGAAGTGAAGCAGCCACTTTGCATTGCGGCGTTCCTCATCACCTGTTGCGGACAATTTATCAAGTTCGTCTGCAAGTTGATGGGCGATCACGAGAGGCTGCATTTTTTCCAGGCGGGACAATTGTTCGTGCAGGGCATCCCGCAGCTTCCGGAGTTCCGGATTCAAAAGCTGCTGGGCGGTGCTCAGGCTTCCGTCAGCCATGGAAGCGACGATCGCCGCATCATCGGGATTCTCAACCCATTGCTCAGACAGGACGATGGAAGCAATGTCAGACTCTGGCAGAGGAAAAAATCGAATGATCTGACACCGAGAGCGGATTGTAGGCAGCAATGAATCCGGATTATCGACGACCAGAATCATCAAAGCGTGTGCAGCTGGCTCTTCCAGCGTCTTCAGCAGAGCATTGGCCCCTTCGACCCCCAGTGTCTGAACATCATCAATAATTGCGACTCGTCGGTCTGACGCCTGCGGTGCCATCGATAATTCATAGCACATCCCTTCGCGACCACGTTTCTCCGGGGAACCAATTAACAGATCGATCGGAATCTGGCTCTTACCGGCGGGGCGGGTGATCTCCAGAAAATCGGGCCACGTGCCAGCCTCAAATCCTCGACACGCTCTGCACTCACCGCATGCTTCGACGTCTTCATTCGGGTGCTCCCGACAGAACAGCGACTTGGCCAGCAAGCGGGCGAACTGTCGCTTGCCAATCCCGCCTGGCCCTGCGAATACGTAGGCGTGTGACAAACGCCCGCGCGCAATCGAACGGCGAAACAGCTCTCGCTGTTCATGATGCCCTTTGAGATCCGGCCATTGATGAATCATGAACGTTCGCTACTTCCGATGGAGCTGAGTTTCTGCGATATGAATTGCCTTCAACATGGCTCTCGCCTTGTTCAGGGTTTCCTGATACTCCATCTCCGGAATGCTGTCGGCAACGATTCCCGCGCCTGCCTGAATATAGATGACGCCGTCTTTCATCACGAGCGTCCTCAAGGCGATGCACGTGTCCATGCTGCCCGTAAAATCGATGTATCCCACGGCACCTCCGTAAGGACCGCGTTTGTGCGGTTCTACTTCATCGATGATCTCCATCGCGCGAACTTTCGGGGCTCCGGATACGGTCCCTGCTGGTAATCCGGCGCGAAGCGCTTCGATCGCCGTCAACCCGTGACGCAACTGACCATAGACATTGGACGTAATATGCATGACATGACTGTATCGCTCGACAACCATGACGTCAGTCAAATGGACGGAACCTGATTCAGCGACGCGACCAACATCATTTCGCGCAAGGTCAATCAGCATCACGTGTTCCGCCCGTTCTTTCGGATCGGCCAGTAATTCTGCTGCCAGAGCCTCGTCTTCGCCCTCGGTCGAACCACGTTTTCGAGTTCCAGCCAGCGGCCGGATCGTCGTCTTTCCATTTTCTACTCGCACCATGATTTCCGGTGAACTCCCAACCAGATCCACATCCGGGGTGTTCAGCAGGAACATAAACGGACTGGGATTTACCATTCTCAGCGCGCGGTAGACATCCAGAGGGCTGGCGTCGCTCTGATGCGCAAGTCGCTGGCTAATCACCACCTGAAAAATATCACCAGCCCGAATATATTCCCGGCACGATTCCACAGCAGCGTGAAATCCATCCTGAGTAAAATTCGACTGAATCGTCGGAGCCGGATCGGACGCCAAATTGATGTCCTGCAGAGAAATGCCATCCGATCGGGAAGCAAGTCTCTCGCACATCGAATCCAGTTTGGATTCTGCAAGGGCTCGAGCGGACGGCAAATCCCCTGATGCCGTGTCTGCCAGAGCAACAACCAGAACAGCTTTTCGAATGTGATCAAACACCACCATCTGATCGTAAAACGCAAAGCACAAATCAGGAAGTTGCCGGTCGTCTTTTGGCACGTTCGGCAGATGTTCGGTATAGCGAATCACGTCGTACCCGGCGAAGCCAACTGCTCCACCGCTGAATACCGGCAACCCCGGAACGGCCACAGACTTGTAATCCGCAATTAACACATCGAGATCATGCAACGGGTCCTGCGATTTGAACTCGCGGCTCCCTCCATCCTGCGTTTCGACGAACATCGTCTGTCCGATCGCCGTCACGGTCAGAAACGGCTGACTACCGACGAAGCTGTAGCGACCAATCTTTTCACCACCGACAACGCTTTCGAACAGGAAAGCCCACTTTCCCTGTGCCATTCTTGCATAGGCAGTCACCGGCGTCAGTGTGTCTGCTGTCAGCTGGCGATAGACGGGAACAAAGCGAGCTTTCTTCGCATACAGAGCAAAATCATCCTCCGAGGGATTAGAGGTGCGCGACATTTTCTATCTTCCTGCGTTGCTGAGAATGTATCCAGAGGGATTCTAATCGGGCACGAATTCCCGAAAGACAAAGCCGGGTTATCGAACCAGCCTGACCGACCCGGTCATCTGTTCGAGCACCGGGCGCAAATCGGTCAGTTCATGATCCGTTCCCTGCCACCAGACCAGCAGGGAGAAATCCAGGGTTCTCACACAGCTGACAGATGCGCCGTTGATAAGTTCGAGGCAACTGAATTCAACATCGCGAGAATCGGCGGGAAGTCCGGCAACGCTCCCGGATTTTTCATATTCGTCAATGTCCTGGTATTCATCCCGGAAAGCTTCCAGCCAGGAGGCCACAACATCGCGAGGCAACGGACAGTCCCGCAGCAGACGAATGACCCAGAACGAGCTGCCGTCGGCATTGACCGTGACTTCGACATCACCGCTTTCGTCCACTTCTTCGCTAATGGACCAAATATCAGGATATTCAAAGCTGATACCGTGCGCTTCGTACCGATTCAGACAGCCAGACACATCGAGTGCCATGACACCAACCCTATCCATTGACCAGCCGAACTCAGACAAATTCAGCGTTAACAAAATTTCGAACGACATGACCGCATCCACACCGGCAGGATACCGAGTGTCGAATGGCCTCACAAAGGGGTCCATCGCTGGTTGAAACAAAACACCGATTTTGGATTGGGAATTGTGCCCGAATTGGCTGGGCCGTACACTCAACACAAAGAAATCGCGACCCGCAACCTTCCTCATGCGCAGCGTCAATCTTCCAATGCTCCCGACTCCCGGAAACTCAGACCGCCGATCATTCCTCGCCGAGGCCGGCGGAGGAGCAGGCCTGCTGGCATTCACATCATTAGCCCTGGCCGATCAGCCGAACGATGCTCCACAGCCAGTACGCACCCATTTCCCCGCCCGGGCGAAACGGGTGATCTGGCTGTTCATGCATGGTGGCCCGAGTCACGTCGATCTGTTCGACCATAAACCGGCTCTGACAAAGTATTCCGGCAAGCCGCTTCCAGACAGTTTCGGCCCTGTGATGACCCGTAGAGATGTCGCACGCAATCCATTGCTGGCTCCCATCCGACGGTTCAGACCTCGCGGCAAATCAGGCGTGCTTGTCAGCGACTTTCTTCCGCATATTTCCGAATGCATCGATGATATCTGCGTTGTGAAGTCGCTTCACGGGGATAGCGTCAACCATCCTCAGGCTGTCTACCAGATGAATACCGGCAGCATTCTGATGGGAAACCCCAGTGTGGGAAGCTGGGTTGCCTATGGTTTGGGTTCAGAAAACCAGGATATGCCATCTTTTATTGTGATGCCCGATCCCGGGGGCGGACTAAAAGGCGGACCGACCGCGTGGAGCAGCGGTTACCTGCCAGCATCGTACCAGGGCGTCACTGTCAGATCCGGCTCGTCACCAATTATCGATCTGCAACCTGCGGGCGAGATCACGACAGATCAGCAGGTTCGCAATCTGAAACTGATCCAGGCATTGAATCAGCAACATTTGCAGCACCGAGACAACGACGATCAGCTCAACGCGCGAATTCGCGCTTACGAAATGGCTTTTCGAATGCAGTCCCGCGCGCCGGAACTGGTGGACATCAGTCGGGAAACCCAAACCACAATCAGAATGTACGGGATCGACAAAAAGGAAACGCGCGAATTCGGAATGCGATGCCTGCTCGCACGCCGCATGGCGGAACGGGGAGTTCGATTTATTCAGCTGTATTCCGGAGATACAAATGGCTGGGACGCCCATTCCGATGTCGACAAGAATCATTCGGAATATTGTCAAAAAACCGATCAGCCCGTCGCCGCATTGCTGAAAGATCTAAAACAACGCGGACTACTTGAAGACACACTGGTTATCTGGGGTGGTGAATTCGGCAGAATGCCGATGAGCGAGCAGGGACGGGGCCGGGATCACAATCCCTGGGGCTACTGTGCATGGCTGGCAGGGGCTGGTGTCTCCGGCGGCCGTACATTCGGAGAAACAGATGACATTGGTCTGAGAGCGGAAGTCAACCGCGTATCCGTCAACGATTTCCACGCGTCCTTACTGCATCTGATGGGAATCAATCACAACGAACTGACACACTTCCATAACGGTCTCGACAAACGTCTGACGGGACCGGACGAAGCGCACGTCATCCATGAGATGATTAGCTGACAAGAAAATCGGACGTACCGCTGTCGACACGTCAGATTCAACTTCACGCTGCTCGCAGATCATGTCCGCTATTATCCGTGTCCACTATCGCCCGTGCGGCAAGATCAACCCCCGCTCGATCAGCCATTCAAGCGATTGCTTTTGCCACTCGTCCCACATAGCGCCACGGTATCCATTCAGGCCGTGACCACCAGACGGTAACTGAAGGAACTTCGACGGGACCCTGGCCGCAATGAGTGCATCCGACAAGGCCTGACTGTTCGAAATCGGTACCGGCACATCATCAACCGCGTGAGCCAGAAACACGGGGGGTGTCTGGTCCGTGACCTGTTTCTCACTGGAGAACGAGTCGATTAATTCCTGTGATGGATTTTCTCCCAGCAGGTTCCTGCGTGAACCACGATGAGTCTGATCGTCCATCGTGACCACCGGATAGACGAGAACTGCAAAATCCGGTCGACAGCTGAATTGATCAACCCTATCCGAAGAACTTTTGTTGCCGGAATCAAAATGGGTTGCGGCAGTTGAAGCCAGATGCCCCCCCGCCGAAAAACCCATTATCCCAATCTGTTTTGGGTTGATCTGCCATTCCGGTGCGTGCAACCGGACTAAACGAATGGCGCGCTGAGCATCCAGGAGCGGCACAAATGGTCGACCTCCCGGCAGTCGGTATTCCAGCACAACTCCTGCAACTCCGTGCTGGTTCAACCAGGCGGCGATGCCATGACCTTCAGGTCCGGTAACCAAGCCGCCGTAACCTCCCCCTGGACAAATAACAATGGCCGAACCATTGGATTTCTCCGGCAAATGAATCGTGATCTTCGCATCTGATGTCTCAAAGGTTCCATCTCCGTTTGGAGCCTTATCCGGCCACAGCTTAATGGGGAATGGATCCCGACGTTTGTCTTCCGCCAGTTCCCCGGGCTGCCTCGGCAGCAAAAGACTCGACAACACCTGGGCGTAAATACGATGCCCGAAATCATTGGGATGATTGACTCCATTGCCCGTGAGATCATGGTCACTCTTGCGTTTGAGCATCTCCGTCCAGATCGACGTCATGTCGGCCAGGGCCACACCCGGACCAACCAGGCTGGCAAGTGCGTCGCGGTATTGCGGGAACAGATCCTGCCTGAGCGCCACCCATTCGGGATTTCCCAGCATCGTGGCCACAAGAATGAACTCCGCATCCGGCACAGATGCACGGATGGAATTCATCATCTGCAAAGTGTTAGCTTTGTATTCCTCTGCAGAACGACCAGAGGAATCATTCATCCCGAACGCCAGAATCACCAGATCCGGGTTCGCTGCAATCACATCCCCGGCACGAGTCAAGCCCCAGGGTGTCGAAGTACCACCAACCGCGAGATTCGTCAGCGCAACTTCGGCGGATGTGCTTTTCCTTAAATGCTCCAGAAGTATGTCCTGGTACGGAGGCTGCCATGGACTGGCCCCTGCCCAGCCGGACGCATTGCAACCCGTGGAAATACTGTCGCCCAGCAACACAATCGAAACAGGTTTCCTTTGCAGCAGCTTCTGAGTGGTTTTTGGCAATGCAGCGGGATCATACGAAGGCACAACCGTGGGCCATGATTCTGCTGAGTGTCGGTAGCTGACACAGACCTGCATCTGGTGATACTCATCCGCCGCCCCAAACAGAATTTCTCCATTTCCGTCGCGACGGGTCAGGCGGTACTTTTGAGTTCCGGGTTCACGGCGCAGCTGTTCGGCAGTCACCGACGGAATACCTGATCCTTTGGGCAGCAGGATCTCCCGCGAACCCACCGTGACAATATAGTCGCGACCTTCTTCGAACGGTTTCGCATCTTTTATGTGCCAGTCTATTGCCCGCTCCACTCTGGAGACTTCCTGAACCGGAAACAGCAAACTCGCTCGAGCTTCCCCGGACTCCGGATCGCGAATGAACAACACCGATTCGCCGTCGACTCGATTACCCAGCCAGAATGGATTCATGATCGACGCATCATATTGCCAGGCATTCGAGACAGATGGCATTTCATCCGCCTGCACTGCTGCTGAACAGACACGAAGCAGACTGACTGCGCAGCAGGCGGTGATGACAAAAAATGTTCTCATCTCAGCTCTTTCCTGTTCGAATTTCCAAACATGCAATTGCGTGATTTCATGAATGTGACGCATGATGGTTATCATTGTTTGATGCGTGACACAACTCATTATGCCACTCTCACCGGAACACACAAAATGCTCCGACCTGTCGTTTCGTTCTTCCTTCTGGCCACATTGATTCATCCCATCAGTGTAGCCGCTGACGACATCATCTGGGTCGAAGGCGAGGACGCTGTCGCAGACAACATGCGAGATCATGGATGGTATAACTCTGTCCGAAAGACCGAACTTTCCGGCGGGAACTGGCTGTCGCACTTCGCTCCGGGTGAGATGCCCGTCGCCCGATATGAATTCAGGACGACCGAAGCAGGTGAATATGATTTCTGGCTGAGAGTAAATCCGGTGGCTGCAGGTCTTGGCATCCGCCTGAACAATGGAAACTGGCAGGCCATTTCGCTTCAAAAGAATGAACAGAATCTCAACATTGCCAGTGACGGCAAACCAGACCTGCGGTTTGTTGCATGGGTTCATGCCGACAAGCTGAAGCTTGAGAATGGTAAAAACATACTGGAGATTCGCTTCGAAAGCAGGAACAACAATCATGGGGGACTCGACTGTTTCGTCCTCAGTCGATCAGGCTTTCTGCCGCAGGGAAACCGAAAACCAGGTGAGAAACTGGGGCTGGCCGATCCAGGCATGTGGGCATTCGAGCCTGACCGCGATTCGTTCTCCGCAGAATCGTTACTTGATCTTTCTTACCTGAACGATAAGCCAGCGGGCCGAAACGGCCGCATTCGCCGGTCGACTGACGGGGCGGATCTGGTGGATGGATCAGGGAATCCCATCCGATTCTGGGCGGTCAACACAACCGTACATCATCGGGATGACATGGCCATCATCGATGAACATGCTCGATGGCTGGCCAAACGAGGAGTGAACATGGTCCGCCACCATGGTCACCTTGCACCGGGCTCCGGGTCAAAACTGTCGGAAGTCAACCAGAAGGATATCGATGCCGCCTGGCGGCTGGTTGCTGCCATGAGAAAACAGGGAATCTATGTCACAATTTCGCCCTACTGGGCCGTCAGTGTGAAACCACAGCCCGCATGGGGATTGAAAGACGCCGGAGGTGAAAACCTCACGGGTCTGATCTTTTTTGATACGCAGCTTCAGGCCGCCTACAAATCCTGGCTGAGAGCACTACTGAGTCCACCCAACCCGCACACAGGCATTCCTCTTGCGGAAGATCCTGCTGTGGCCCTGTTTCAAATTCAAAACGAAGACAGCCTGTTGTTCTGGACGGAATCGTCCATCGGCAGTGCACAACGCGAACAACTGGCAAGGCATTTTGCGGCATGGCTGCGGAAGAAATATGGATCGCTTGCAGCCGCAACGTCAGCCTGGGGCGGACCCGCCGGAATCCGGGGAGACGACTTTGAAAACAGCGTCGTGATGCCCCAGCAAATCTGGCATCTTACACAAACACAATCTGGCGCGATGTCAGCCCGGCTCAACGATCAACTTGAGTTCTACACGCAGCTGATGTACGACTTCAATGCAGAAATCGCGCGGTTCCTGAAAGATGAGATCGGCTACACCGGACTGATCAATGCCGGAAACTGGCGAACTGCGGATTCCGCACGACTGCTGGATGCAGAAAGATATTCCTACACAGCAAACGACGTGATCGGAGTCAATCGTTATTACAACGGCGGACAACATATCAATCCGACAGACAAGCATAAGGCCGGCTACCTGATCAGCGAGGGCGATCTCTTCAGCAGCGAATCCGCGTTGAAACGCCCATGGGATTTCCCCCTAGCACTGCGACAGGTAGAAGGGCATCCCATGATCATTTCTGAAAGCGCCTGGGTCCCGCCTTTGCGATATCAAAGTGAAGGACCATTTCTGGTTTCCACTTACAGTTCACTGACGGGATTCGACATCTTTTACTGGTTTTCAACAGAAGATGTCGGATTCGGAGCTCCCATCGAAAAGTGGCAGCTGAGCACGCCTGCCCAACTGGGCATGTTTCCCGCCGCTGCGCTGATGTTCAGACAGGGTTACATTCGAAAAGGCGAACCGGTATTCATCGAACACCGTGAACTGAAAGATGTGTGGGCTCGCAGGTCTCCTCTTCTGCCCGAAGAATCCGGATTCGACCCCAATCGCGATCAGCGTTCCCCGGCCACCAGTGCGGAAGCGGCAGCGCAGGGGCGAATCACACCTTTGGCATATCTCGCCGGTGGCGTTGAAGTCAACTTTGGAGGCGGGCAGAATCAAATGGTGGATCTCAGCCAGTACATCGACAACGATCGCAGGACTGTTCGGAGCACGACAAATGAGTTGTTGTGGGACTACGGCGAAGGCACCTGTTTGCTGATGACAGCCAAAGCTCAGGGGTTCACCGGAAACCTGTCCACCGCCGAGTCCTATGACTGTGGAGACTTAAGGATCAGGGGACGAAACAGGTACGCAACCATCCTTGCAGTCGCCACCGACCAGAACGATCTCAAGGATTCCTCTCGTGTGCTGATTCAGGTGGGAACAGTGGCTCGGCCATTCGGATGGAGAACCTCGACAAGCGATGGAACAGAACGGATCACTAACCGGGGAGGCAGTCCATGGAACATTGAAAACACAGACGCTCAGATTGAATTGAGAAATACGAAACTCAGCCGTGCCACGCAGCTCGACGCAAACGGACTTCCCATCAAAGAGCTTGCTCTGACAAAGACAGGAGTCGGGGTCTCTCTAACCCTGCCAGCCGATGCTATGTATCTCCTGCTCCGGTGAAAATCACCGAATCCAGGACGCCCCGGAAGCCCTGGAGGCCAGTGCCCGGCGCAGAAACTGTTCGACATCGCGCTCGAATGGCGAGGTCGTCAGCAGAGTACTGCAACCGGCCTCCAGTAAAACAGGCAGCAGTTCTGCGTGTTCGCTGTGACCAATCGCAATCGACGGCACAGACATCTGACCGCTCAGGAAGCGCAGAACAGTGAGGGATTCGGCCGCCCTGCTGACGAGGTCAAAGACCACTCCACACACACTGGCCATATTCAGTTGTTCCCGAACATCGCGCAGGGAGTGACATGATGTGCAGCGGATCGCCAAGTTCAGTTGTCCACTGGACTGGATCTGGAGTGACAATGCTCCGGAAAATTCGGTGCCGGTTTCCACGACCAGCACGGACTGATCACGCCACTGTGGAACATACTTTGACCAGCGACGACGCAGCTCACCTGAATCTGCCATGGCACTCATCCATCAAGAACAGATTCTTCGGGATACGCCACTTCGTCGTCATCAAAGATCGAATCGTCCGTCTTCAGATCCATTTCCCAAATCGAATCCATCCGACTGGTTTGTGATCCCTCGTCCGCAAAATCCAGCGTGTTAAACGGCGTCGAGGGACCCTGCTTCGCAGTTTCCTGAAGACCAGATCCCTCGACTCTTGGCAGTCTCAGGATGGTTGGACACCTCACTTCATGCCCCCGGACCTGGACAGTCATTTCAGGCCACGAGTCAGATCGAGTCAGAAATTCAGTGCCCTGCTCTGTCACGAGGACCGTGTCTCCCATCATGGAGACATCAACCGATGGATGCCAGAAAATGGGTACGGGACCAGTCAGGACGAAGGGATTCTCGGGCGTCAGCTGATGTTCACTGGATCTGTAGCCTGTGATGTCTGCCTGGTCAGCCATCTGCCATTCATCCGGGACGCCAAACTTTTCATAGATGCGATGGACACGGGGCCAGATTTCATTCAGAGGTCTGCCGTGACGACTGAAGAAGATGCCAGTCCCGTGAATCAATACGGCCTTCTGGCATGCCTCCAGCAGTTCCGGTGGGACGCGATCCAGAACGACTGTGCGCGTCATCGCCACATGCAATCCCCACCGACGAGCCACACAACTCACTGAAGCATACGATTCGATGGCATCCTCACCAAAACCCCAGTGGCGATATCGCTGATTGCGACCATCCGCGCAGACCTGAATCCGAATCGGGAGAACCGTTCGTTTGATAAGCCGATGACTGAGTTCACCAGCGACAGCCGCTTCGGTTGTGCCGCGGGTCACGTTTCTGGCTGTCAATTCCACAGCATGAACCAGAACCCTTGCGAGACGCCGCAGGCGATCGACTTCCAGTTCTGTTAAAGGCAAACGAACGGAGGCGATTCTTCTGGCAGCGCTGCGTGTACCCTCCGCGCCGGAATCACTAATGACTTTTCGACCACGCGAAAGATCATCCACAAGTGCCGTATGTGGCTGGTACCATTCGCGTTGCTTCAGCTGAAAGCCCAGTCCAAACGCTTCTCGTTCGAAAATCATGGTCGAATCAACTGCATTTGTCGCAAACAATCTCGCTTCCGGCGTGATAAACAAACTGGTCTGGTAGGGATCCGTTGCGAACCGAGTCACATCCGCCCCGGCAGCAAACCAGGCGATATTGGCAGGATCCTGAAGCAGCAGAGCATCAGCTCCAACCTCCGTCAGAAGGGAGCGAACTCGATCGTGTTTGAGTTCAACATCCGCAAGACGCTGTGGGTCCTGCACAAGATGTCGCCGGCGTCGAGATTCATCTGCCATTTGCCAAATACCTGCTCTTAAGCCTGATTCAATCATCCCTCACTTGAGACACTGGGAAGACTGACCAACTGCGGTAACAAATACAGCTGTTCCACCAGGACGGCCTCACACTTGCGGTGCTTTCTTTTTACGCAGTTTTCTGCCAGGCCTCAACTGTCTTGTTCGACGTGGCACCCATTTTGTGCATTGCGATTGATGTCACACAATCCTAGCCCATCAAATGCCTGCGCGCCCGCCGGAGACGCTTATCTGGAAGGTCTGCTACGAGCGAAACTGCTCAAGTTCACTTCCAACCGCCAGTCTCAGCTGAATTATCGTCAGACCCGGTCTTTTCTGACACATTTCAAACCGGTTGATGCAATCAGGATGCCAGCCTACGATGTTGAGTTGGAATCTGAATACCGTCGTTTGTCGCCAGACTCTGTTCGAAACATGCCGTACGTCATCTGCCATTCTCAACCGATCACTCTCCAGATGCCCGCTGATCCCCGCAAAAGTTACCCCACGCGCGCTCGTCGCACTTCTATTGGCATGGGCACTTGCCTGTTAGTCCTGCTGGCCATGCAGGGCCCCGGGGTCTTTGCAGCCGGGCTGGATGCCGGAGCTGCAGAATTCGTTCGCGAAGGACTGAACCAGTTCATGCGGGGTGACTTTACGAGTTCGGAAGAGCAGTTTGCTGAAGCCGAAAAGCTGGCCCCCGAAGATACAATCGTCGCCTACGACCGAGCCTGCGCTCTGATGAAAACAGGTGACACTGACACCGCGAAACCATTGTTCCTGAAGGCAGCAATGTCCAGTGATCAGAACATTGCCAGTCGATCTCACTACAACCTCGGATGCATGATTGCAGAGCAGGGAAGAACGGCTCTTGGCGGAAACCCGATCGAAGCGACCCAAAAACAACGTGACCAGGGAATCAATCTGCTGCTGAAAGCCGTGGGACACTATCGTGATTGCCTTCGAATCAATCCGGAACATCCGGACGCTCGACACAATCTCGAATTGATCCGAATGTTCATCAAACACATTCAATCGCAATGGGAACAGCTCGATCAGCAGAAGGAACAGCCTGAGCAAGATCTGGCCTCGCTTCTGAAACAGATCATGCGCCAACAAGACGCCGTGCGCACCAACGTCATTGAATTGATACGGACGACCGACACAAGCGATCCGTCAGATCCGAACCGCCACCAGCAGGCCACGCAAGCCGAATCCGTCGCACAGGAGACCCTGTCGAAAGATATTGAACCCCTGAAACAGAAAATCACTGAAACATTCGCCGCGGCAAACCAGCAACAGTCGGCACATCCGCAGGGTTCCCCGTCCGTGGCAGGCGATGAAGATGCAGAATCGGAGCAATTGGCCAAACTCTCGGAAGCGATGCTCAGTCTTGCCGATGAGACCTTTCAGCAAATGACGGCCGCCAGCCGCAAACTTCTGGAAGGTGACCTCACCAGGGCGGAACAGCTGCAACGTACATCGCTCGATCGTCTGGATGATATGAATCTGGTCATCAGTTCATTCCCACAACTCGTTCAACAGTCGTTGTCCCATCAACGCAAGCTCGCCGACTTCTCCAGGGACACAAAAGATCCTGGCGTTGTCAGCGACATCGACATCCTGAATCAGGCATGGAAGCAGTCGCAAGTCACAAAATGGGCCGCAGTCATGAAACTGAAGGCCGAGGCAGAACTGCCTTCGCTTGAGAATCAGGTTGCCGCAGCCCACCCGGCATCCACGGATGAACTGTCTGAAGATTCGCCGGATGGTGCGGACGAATCTCAGTCCGATAATGGCGTCGAGACAGCCACAGTCGAAGACAGCGCAGAAGCTGCTCAACAGCAACTGTCGAACCTGATGGCCGCCATGAAGAAAGCCATCGAACTTTCTCCCCTGATCCAGGAGGAATCGCAGACCGCAACAAGCCATCTGCAAACCGGCGATCTACCGTCCGCATTCCCTCATCAGGAAGAAGCCTACGCACGTTTGAAGGAAATCGCAGATCTTTTGCCCCCCCAGGAAGAACAACAGCAGAATCCAGATCAGCAGAACTCAGATCAGGATAAGGAAGAACAGCAAAAACAGGATGATTCCGGCAACCCGGATCAGGATCAATCCGGTGACGGCAACGATTCAGAGAAGAATCAACAGCAGGATTCGAATCAGCAATCCGGCAGCGATGATCAAGGCGGCGACCAGCAGAAAAATGACAGATCTGATCAACAACAGAGTTCTGAGAACAAGACAGACTCATCGGAACAACGTGCGATGTCGGTGTTGCGAATGGCCCGAGAACGGGAACGCCAACATCGTGAACTGCAGAAAAAACTTCAACAAATGATCGGTGGACGCGCACCTGTAGAACGTGACTGGTGACTTCGAACAATGCAGCCCTTTCACTCCAATCAACCTGGAATCTACCGTTTCGCAACAATCCTGTTTCTTTGCACACAGGGGATTTTGTCTGCAAGCCTCTACGCCGCAGTTCAAAAGCCAGAGCTGATTGTTGAGATCGACAAGGACAGCATTTACGAGGGTGAGTCGATCGTTTATCGCCTCACACTGAATCATGTTGAGAATCCTTCCGCGCCTCAGCTTCCCGAGTCATCAGATTTTCAAATTGAGCCACTCGGCGAACAATCGCTCGACTCTCATCAGATCTCAATTATCAACGGACGTCGGTCGGAGATAATCCGACGCGGACGTCAGTACAATTATCGACTGACACCCCTGAAAGCTGGTACGCTGACGATTCCGTCACCTACTGCCAACATCCATGGTGAAGTTCTTGCGGGCGACGAAGTCACAATTCGAGTGATTGCCCCGGAACGACAGGACGATGTGATTCTGGAAGTGAAGTCAGACCGCGATGTGGTCTACCCGATGCAGCCGTTCAGGATCACACTGACCATCCTGGTGAGAGATCTTCCCGGAGCATTCGCAGCGCGAGACCCGTTAACCGTTCAACCACGGCCTCCAGTCTTGAGCGTGCCATGGCTGAATGACGAACAAATTCCGGACGGACTGGAACCCGTCGAATCCTGGAGAGAGATTCTTGAACCTTTGATTAGTCAGCGCGGTCATGGCGTGCAGGTGAACAATATCGGGACGAGCAGCGTTTTTTCACTTTTCAATGACAATTCCACGGGCTTCCATCCCAAACCCGAACGCACCGAACGACTCGATTCCAGTGGCAACAACGCTGGATACTGGCAATACAAACTCAGCCGCCGCTTCATCCCAAAACAAATCGGCAAATTCACAATTCCTGCCAGCACCCTGAAAGGAACCTTTGCCCTGGAAGTCGAAAACGGACAACTCCTGGGCGAACAACGCTACGTCATCGCTCCGGCAATCGACATCACCGTCAAAGATGTGCCAACGGAAGGGAGACCCCAGTCCTACATCGGGGCGGTAGGCTCTTTTGAAGTGTCAGCGAAACTCAATCCAGTCGACGCTCGCGTTGGCGACCCGATGACGTTTTCACTGACGATCATCGGGCAGGGAACACTGGATTCCATTCGACCTCCGGACCTTGACGCAATTCCCGAAATCGCGTCTTCGTTCCGCACTTACGAAGCGACGCAGTCAACTGACGGAAACAGTCGACAATTCACCTGGTCGCTGCGACCACTGAACCAGGACACCAGAGAATTCCCGTCCATCTCCGTCTCGTATTTTGATGTCGATTCAGAAGAGTACCGCACGCTGAACACTCCAGCGATACCCGTCACAATTTCTGAAGCCCCGGAACTTTCTTCAACGGATATCGTGGCGGGGGCATCAAACAACGACGGCACCACCAGCGAATTGATGAAGACCCGCGAAGGTGGCCTCTTTGCAAATGACATCGATGTGAGATCCATGAAAGATGAATCGATTCATCCGACCCGATGGGTGATGACCTGGACGACAATGATTTGCGTCTGGGCCGCATCGACGATCATCATCCGCCGAAGAAAGAGGCTCTTCGCTGATCCAGCAGTACTCCGCCGTCAGGGGGCGTTCGAAAGAGCCCGATCACGACTCGACGAAGCACGTCTTCAGGCAAACCGCGGAGAGCCGGGCGGTGCGAGAGATTCCGCAAGACGTTCCGTCGTAACATTCGTGGCCGATCACTTTGATCTGCCGGAAACAGGCCTGACACAAAGCGACATCCGCCAGCGATTAAGAACAGCAGACATAGACGACGCACTGCAAGACAGTATTCAGGAATTCCTGAATGAATGTGATGCGGCGCGATATGGTGCCGCCAGCCGGGAAACCGGTCCTCTGCTGGAACAAGCCGATTCTATTCTGAACGCCCTCGCCAAAGGGCTTCGCCGATCAACATTGGTTTTGATGGCCGCGTGTTGCCTGATCAACTTCATCGGTTGCTCATCGCAGTTAGATGCTGAGAGCTCCCTGAGAATTCAAAACATCGAACAGTCTTTTTCGGAAGCATCCACTCCCGAAGAATTCAGCCAGGTGGCCGTCAGGTACCAGGAAATCATTGAAACTGGATTCCGGTCAGGTGCCATTTTTTACAACCAGGGCAACGCCTGGATGCGGGCAAACCAGCGAGGTCGTGCAGTCGCCGCCTGGCGTCAGGCACAGCGCTACCGACCACGTGATCCCTATCTGACGGCCAACCTGCAGTCCGCACTGTCAGGTCTGCCTGGAAATCCTTCTGTCTTTGCACATCGCGGGGTGCTGGACGATGTTCTGTTCTGGCAGCATTGGCTTAGCTACCCCGAGAAGTTCGTCGCCACGACTCTTTTCCTGATGACGGTTCTGGCACTGAGTCTGCTGAAGACCTGTCAGCCTTCCTGGAAATTCCTCACGCCGCCAATTCTGGGCAGCCTGATGTTACTGGCCATGTCTGCCGTGTCTCTGGCAAACGACTGGAACAATGCTCATCAGATTCGTCACGGCGTGGTCACCACTGAACAAATCGCCCGAAAAGGAAATTCTGAAACCTTCGAACCGGCCTTCACCACTCCATTGTTGGATGGTATGGAATTCACAGTACTCGAACAGCGATCCGATTGGTTACACATCCAGTTGAATTCGGCAACGGAATCTACTTCGACAGCAACCAGTGCGTGGATCCCCTTAAAGGCCGCTGTCCTTTATTGAGGTGGGCGTTCCCTCTGCGCAACACCACTCGCCACCAGTGAACGGACTTTATCGGCCGCACTGAAATCACAGACGGCTAACTTAACTTAACAGCCAGTCGAAGAACAGGACTGGTTCGAGCAGGAGACCTTAAGACACGACGGTGTCCGGTCGTCCTGCGTGCCTGTTCCGGTCTTTCAACGGACAGCTAAGCGCCACCTTCGCCGGAACACTTGTCTGCCTTGTGCGGAAATTCAGAATCCGACAGACAAATTGTGACTCACGGCAGGTCGTCCAGCAGCGGACCTCAAGATTTCGACCTCATCGTGCCAGCAACTGCCCATGGTTAGCTATGTCCGCAGTGAGGCACAATTCAGGGCCGGGATAAGGACTAAGGCAATGATGAACCAGCCTTCACCCGATTCGTCATCCCAGGAAGATGCTGCAGCAATTGCCAAACCCATTGCGCCAACTCTGGGCTGGCTGGATATCGTCGCTGTCGTCGGAATAGTCTTCATTCTGATGGCTCTGCTGATGCCGGCAATTCAGAGCGCAAGAGAGGCGGCCCGAAAAACTCAGAGTCGAAATAACCTGAAACAGTGGGGGCTGGCATTCCATAACTACCACGACACTTATGGGCGGTTCCCGGTTGGCGCTGACATACAGGCCGATGGGACCGCAATGCACGGATGGTGCTCCAGACTGATTCCCTATCTTGAAGCGAGCGATTGGTACAGCCGTCTTGACCAGAATCGGTCATGGAACCACGCTGCCAATGCACCCCTGCATTACGAAGGCCCACGGAACGGTTCGATTCCCGGACAGCCCGAGCAAACTTCGTCAGGCGTCTACCTGATGCACTACATGGGCAACCCGAATGTTCTTCACCGTAACAGCAGCGTTTGTATTCAGGATTTCACGAAGGGCACAACGAACAGCTGGCTGATTGGCGAAGTCAACAATGTTTATCAACCGCTGATGTACCCCTGCAACTGGAGGAGCCTGACATGGCCAGTCAATGGTGGCGTCGGCAGCTACGGTGGTCGATCGGACGGCGGAATGTTCTGTATGTGTGACGGTTCTGTGAGAGATCTGCCGAACAGCACTGCAAGAAGCATCATCGAATCGCTCGCTGTCACACCCTCGGTCGCAGATCCGGAGCAGATCGCTGTCCCGCCGATTTGTTTTCCCGTCGCTGACGGAGTGATGACAAAGAAATCGCTTGAAGCAGCTCCTGCGACAGAATCCGACAAAAAATGGTCCAGGCCATTCTGGTCCATTTTGATTGACGAACACGGGACGCCACAGGTCGCAGACTTCCGATCCGGAGGCAAAGGGGGACGATGGAACATCACCCCCGAAGATCTGAAAATTCTGGCGGATCAATACCCAGGCCTGCAGAAGTTGATGGTTTCAGAGATCACGCTGACCTCAGAATACGTGCACCAATTCAGCCGCTTTCGGGAACTGGACACGCTGATCGTGAGATCTGTTCAGTTGTCCGATCAGGAAATCCATACTCTTCCTCAGGTGCAGCATCTTGTTTTGACCAGCGCGCAGGACACAAGCCCGGAGACCAAAGACTCCCTCCTTCGACATTCGCCCAATTGCAAAATCGAATTCTGACCCTTTGGGTCACACCCGGGCAATACATTCTGGATCACTTTGCCTGGACCACTTTGTCTGGATCACTTCACCTGAATCGAAGCGGCCATTTTCAGCAGCTGATCCAGCATCTTGTCGGAAGCATCAAATTCCAGCCGATTCGTGCCGAGCCAGGTTTCGTAGCCCCCCAGGCGATGCTGCTCCGGCGTCGGCAGATAGCCAAAGTAACCATGCCCCAGCGAAACCATGAAGGCAGGCTGTTGTGGTGACTCGCGACGGAATGCCAGTCCGATCTCGCAAAAGATCTCGCACGGCATTGTGCTGATACAGACATCGCCGATTCGCAGGACCTGCAGCGGCAGCGGAGCGCGCGCCGGTGTATCTTTCATGCTCATGACACGTTCTGCGTAGATTCGAGGCAGGTCGGCCCCTCGGCCAGCGGACTCAGGTGCTGCCAGCTTTCCCGAAGCCCAACTCAACTGTTCTTCGGATGGTACGCGCCAACCGACCTCAAATTCTGCGTATGCGGCATCCAGGGTGACCTGTGATGCGTAGTTCAGATTCTTCAATTCCGAGCTGACCCTGGCGGCTACGTCATGGGCCACGTATCGCATCTGCTCATACGCAGCCTTGCGAGGTCGAGGTTCACGAAAATTGATGTTGTTGATATTGCCACTGGTCCCATTGGCCATCATCGGGACGAATGGCGGATCCTGATCCTGCAGGCCCTGCAAACGAATGACTTCCTCACAGAACATCGCGAAATAGTCTGCCGAAACGTGGCCTGAACCGACACCACCCACGTAATGAAGTGAATAGGCGGCATAGAGCCCGACCAATGGTCCATTGACTTCGCGTACAGAGATAAAAGAAACGGTGGGGTCAGTGGGACCTGCAGGTTCTTCCAGATTCGGGCTTCCGCCGGGTGGATTCATTTTCACACGATCGGTCCCTCCAAATGGATTGGGGGGAACGGTCCCCGGCTTCATGAACCAACGGCGATTGAAAACATGCTCAGGCACATCAACACTTCCAAAAGCCAGCTCTGCTGGTCGCAGCAGATTGCCTGCTCGTTGAACTCCATCCACAATTCGTTCCACGACAAACTGCTGGTAGTCGTCCAGTTCCGATTGGAACTGGAATCGATCCCGCCCGAGTGCACTCATCGCCGAATGCGTATGCGTCGCGCTGATCAGAACGTTGGACGCTGGAATCCCCAGACGCTGTTCAATTAACTGACGGGCCGCATCACTGACACCGCGATGAAAACCAAGCAGGTCACAAACAACCAGTGCCAGTTTTTTGTTTCCATCATCCAGTACCAGACATCGCGCGTGCAGTTCATCGTGGATATGCCGGGATGGCACTGGAAGAAAACCGCCGACAATGCTTCCACCCAGCGGCGGAGTGATGTTGCTGGTTGCTGCTCCTGCCTTTAGTTCGCCACGTGCAACCGGCAGATCTACAGTTGCAAAACAAACAACAAGAAGGGCGCAAACACAAAGCACACGGGCGCAGACAGACTTCATGGATGGCTCCTGTCGGAAAGTAGCTTCTGTCGAATCGGGCTTCGCCTCTCAGGGCAACGCAGGTTCGATCTGTAGCCAAACCGCAGCAAAGCGTCCAGCGGCCCGAAGGATCTGTCTCCAAAAACGCAGGCCAGAATCAGCGCATGCAAAGAGCGGAGGCAATCTGAAAAGGTTAACTCCGCCCACGCTTAGTTCAGAAATCGGCGAATTCTCACCTGCAGAGCAGTTAGCCTGCAGCCGCTTCCAGCTCGATAAACGGGCTCATGCGGCGAGCCTTTGCCAGAATCTCTGCCTTCTCTGATTCAGAGGTAGCGGCAGCAAAGCGAGTGCGCATTTTCAGCAGTTGCACTTTACGTTTGCGGCGGCGAGCAATTTCTCGTGTTCGTTCGGTACGTCCCATAACGCCTGAAATCCCGTCACAATCAGATGTCCGCCATCACGGCGAACCGTTCAAAAACACCGGTTTCAACGAAGCCGCGTAGGATACAACCATTTCGGTCCAAGTCAATCTGAGCCTTCAGCTCGGTGGCGCAGATTCGCAAAAAGCAGCAAAAATCGGGTTCGGCAGGCCGAAATCCCGATTTCGCCACGGTTTGGTGGCTCCGTGGATCAGGAAGCGGATTGCATTTCTTTCAAAGCCTCGATGACCTTCTCATCGTGACCGTCCACAGAAACGCGTTTCCAGACTTTTGCGACGACACCTTCTGCATCGATGATGAATGTCGATCTCTGTATCCCCATCGACTTTTTGCCATACATATTTTTTTCGCGCCACGCGCCGTATTTTTCGGCCACCTCATGCTCCGTGTCAGCCAGCAGAGGAAAATTCAGATCAAACTTCTCCGTGAACTTCTTATGGCTTGCGACATCGTCCGTACTGACACCCAGAACTTTTGCCCCCAGTGCCGCTATCTCTGATGATCGGTCCCGAAACGCACAGGCTTCTCGGGTACACCCGGGCGTATTATCGCGAGGGTAGAAGTACAGAACGACAATTGAGCCTTTCAAAGCTGACAACTTCACCGTACTGCCATCAGTCGCTTTCAGCGTGAACGCCGGGGCTTTCTTGCCCTCTTCAATCCAGTCCGCCATTGCTGTCCCGTCTCCCTCACAAATTCTTATGATCAGCCATTTTTCTAAACGCCGCACAGGCGAGAAAATTACTCGTCCTCAAGACTCTGTACCGAACGCCAACCCAGCAGCTTCACATCCAGAGTTCGTCTTCTGTTCCGTAATCGGTCATCAGGTTTAACATCGTCGTCACTGTTATCGGGCTTTTCAGGCTCCAGAGGCGGCTCCTGCAGCTGACGAAATTCCGGGAACAGCGGCCCGCGTGGCGCATCGAATCGACCGGAAAGATCAGGCTCACGCAGGATCTCCATTTTGACAACAACCCCGATATCGTAGTCCTTCAGCAACTCAACCAAATGGTCGAAATCTTTGATGCGAACCTGATCAACGGCAACGATCAGGTCACCAGGCTGAATACCTCCCTGATCGGCAGACGTCCCCCGGCGCACTTCGGATACTCTGCAACCCGTTGCATCGTTCCTGCTCGGATCGTTGGTAATCCCAAGACAAACTTTGCCGCGGGAAACAACCCGAGCGTCTCCGAATGCCGCCTTCAATACAACAACATCCTCATCTTTCAACGGATGTCCATCGATCAGATACAATCCGACCCTCGGCGAACCTGCCGGAGACGAAGGATCAAACATTTCGGCAAGACGAACCAGCAGTTGTAGTCCACGTTCACTGCCCTTCCATTCGCTGTCCAGGTTTACCTGCAACATCCCTGCGGAGAAAGGCTGACGAAACACACCATTCAGTGAGGTGGAATGCAGACTGCTGAAGAACGCCCCCATTTGCTCAAGACTGGTTCTGGTCAAAGCAAAACGCCGAGATTCGTGACGATTCAGAATATCTCTGGACGACTCAGCAACCGACCATCTTGGATTTGCGGCGGCCGTTTCCAGAAGCTCGGACGCCACCTGAACTTTTTCTGCGTCATCACTCACATAGAACGCATCCAGCAATGCCATCACTCTCTGAACGACTTCAACCTGTTCTGACCGTTCTGCGGCAGCTAAAAGTAAAGGGACCTGGTCTGCCGGCAACTCCCGCAATTTCATGGCTGCCGCCTGACGTTGTTCGAACGAATCCGAAACAAGCTGCTCAATCTGGCTGTTCAGAATCGCTTCCGGAGATTCGGATGCTGTCCCCGAAGCTGATTCGGATACCTGAACGCCAGCAGCAAGCGATGGATCCTCATCTGCTGTCACGGGCCAAGCGAAGCTGATCAGCAGACAGCCAGTCGTTACCGAACAAACGACCGCTCTGAAGCAGACCTGCTTTCGTCTGTGGCAGACAGGCGGCTCGTTGAGAAATGGGTGTGCAGACATCTTTGAAATCCTGAGAATGAAGGCGGCCCGCAAAAACCGGGGGTCGCCGCAGGTCCTCTCCATTGTTCCCGCCCGCCACAGATTTCGCAATAGCCGGATCATGACTGGCGGATTTCGCCGAAGACAGGCGACATGGGCAGACTTTCTGGCAAATGGGGCAATATTCTGATGGGTCCAATCAATCCTCCGCTTGCAGCAAGACGGCATTCTGACTTAAAAATCAGCGGAAAATCGACCAGTTCGGCTCTCCTGCCGAAGTTGCGCGGTTTGCAGGGAGGCAAACATGCAGAAACAGGGTTCACCAGTCAGCGCTCGTCCATCTTTGTCTGCGAGCGAAATTGCAAACATCCTACAGGCCCGCCTGATCGGCGCGCCGGACACACAGGTCACGTCCGCAAACGTCATAGAGCGCGCGGCAGCAGGTGAGATCTGTTTTGTCGGAGACGAAAAGAACCTCAGTCGAATCAGGACTTCAAAAGCCCGAGTGGTCATCGTCCCCGAAGCATGTGCTGCCGCTCTTCCGGAATCGGATGAACATTCCTTCATTCTGGTGGACGAACCCGAACAGGCATTGCTCACAATCGCGGCGATGTTCTGCAATCTTCGATCGCGACCGCAACTGGGGATCTCCTCCCGAGCTGTCGTTGATGAATCAGCTCACATTATGGGCAATACGAATATTCATCCCATGGTGGTCGTGGGGCGCGATGTTGTTATTGGACACAACTGTGACATCCATGCTGGCGTTGTCATCGGCGACGGCTGTCAGATTGGCGATCATGTCACCATTCACGCCAACACGGTGATTTACCACGATTCTATCATCGGCAATAACGTAACGATCCACGCGACATGTGTGATTGGAGCGGATGGCTTTGGATACCGGCTCGTCGATGGCGGACACCAGCGACTGCCACATTACGGAATTGTTCGCATCTGTGATGATGTCGAAATCGGCGCGGGAACCACAATCGACCGCGCGAAGATTGGCGAAACTCTGATCAACTCCGGTACACGCATCGACAACCAGGTGATGATCGGGCACAACTGCCAGATCGGTCGTCACAACATACTGATCTCTCAGGTCGGATTCGCAGGTTCTGTTTCCACAGGTGATTATGTTGTCTGCGCTGGCCAGGCGGGAATCGCTGACCACGTCCATCTCGGGACAGGCGCGATTATTGGTGCAAAAGCAGGTGTTCATCGCGACATGCCCGGTGGACAGGCATACCTGGGAACGCCCGCTGCCCCTGCTGCGGAAACGGGACGCCAGCTGATGGCACTGCGACGCCTGCCGGAAATGAGATCGACGCTCAAGCAGCTTGAAAAAGAAATCGAGATACTTCGCAGATCCATTCGCGAACTACAGTCACAGCAAGACCCCGGCTCGAACCATGAGCAGATGCGTGCTGCGTGATCGCAGAATGTTCCAGCTTCCATCCCTGACTCTCACCAGATGCCTGAATTCTGAAATTCGAAGTGACGTTCATGTCTGTTTTCTCAGATCAATCCGATTCACCCATATTGCTGCCATTTCGCAATGCCAGGGCTGCCGGTGTGAATCCTTTTGACGCAGAGAACTTCGATATCAGTGAAGGAATCAGTTCAGAACCCATCCGAGTCGGCCTGCTTGCCGGCGCCGGCGACTTCCCCATTAAGTTCGCTCAGGCTGCTCGCAATGCAGGACATTACGTGTTCGGGCTTGGCGTCGCAGGAATGGCATCTGACGAACTGTATGAAGCCTGCGACCGATTTCGGACCGCCCCACTGGCGAGGCTTGGAAAGGCGATTCGGCTCTTTCGCCGCGCTGGGGTTGATCGAATTGTGATGGCGGGAAAGATCGAAAAAACGGTCCTGTTTCATCCGTTTCGCTGGCTTCGGTTGATGCCGGACTGGCGAACAATCCATATGTGGCTTCGCTACGCTCGCGAAAACAAAAAAGATGACACCCTTCTGCTGGCAGTCATTCGGGAATTCGAGCGCGACGGCCTGGTCTTTGATTCGGCACTCAGATTCTGCCCGGAGCTTCTCGTGAAACACGGATTCCTAACCTCCCGGAAACCCACCTCCGCTCAGTGGAAAGATATTCGATTCGGATGGGAACTTGCCCGAGAAATGGGTCGCCTGGACATCGGACAGACAGTGGTGATCAACGACACCGCCGTCATTGCTGTTGAGGCGATTGAAGGCACCGACAAGTGCATTCGCCGAGCCGGCGAACTTTGTCGTCGCGGCGGATTCACTGTGGTGAAAGTCGCCAAACCCAATCAGGACATGCGATTTGATGTTCCAACCGTTGGTGTTGAGACAATCAAGACCATGCATGAAGCCGGCGGAAGAGTTCTGGCCATTGAGGCTGGCTTGACCATCATTCTGGATCCGCAGGAAGTCGCCGAGGTTGCGGACAAACTGGGAATTGCCGTCGTTGCTGTGAACACAGAAGAACTGGCTCTGCGAGTTGCTGCGTGACCAACCTGAGCACGTCGTTGACGGAAACCGCAGACGGAATCCTGCTGCGTGTGTTTGTTCAACCCAAAGCCCGCCGCAGACACATTGTCGGCATGCACCAGGACCGACTGAAGCTGTCTGTCACTGAACCTCCCGACAAAGGCAAAGCCAACAGCGGAGTCATTGCCCTGTTGTCAGAGATACTTGAGATTCCAAAATCGTCGATCACACTGGTTCGTGGTGAAATCAGCAGGCAAAAAGACATCCTTCTGAAGGGTATCTCTCCTGAGATCGCCATAGAACGAATTCGCCTTCAGTTACCCCACAACTGAAAATTCAGCACGCGTGGAGCAGACAAGCTGTTACCACCACTGCATGCGATTCTCTCTCTGATGTAAAACCCGGCTGGCACATCGGTACCTGTTGCAGCTTTGCCTGACTCAGGACTGTATTCCGTTCCGGACGCCGATCATTGGCCTGCTTTCGGCTTCCATCCCTCACTTCAACTCCATCGAAAGCACTCACATGAATCAGCGTACGGTCACTGAAATCGAACGTTTGCTGGCGCAGGCGATAGAAGACGCTCTGGCGGAAGCGGAAATCAGCATACCCGTTTCACCAACCCCAAAGCTGCTGCATGCCATGGCAAAAGCGGCGACCGCCGTGTATGAGGCCGTCGCAGATGACCGTTAACTTCACGGTCCGTTGAGAAACCGGGGCAGGCACGCAGGACGACTGGAAACCGTCGTGTTTTCAGGTCTCCTGAGCTGAGCTAACTCGAGATGAACTCGTCGGCGTTCATGGGTACGATTGGCGTGAGCGACTGGACCTGTTCGGCGCGACGACTATAGTGAGCATTCGTTCGGCAGAATCGCTGCCGAGATTTCTGCGACCCGTCCCTGCCTGACAGAATCACCTGACGTCTTATGTATCACTGGCGTGTCTTCTGCACGTTTTTTCGCAACTCTTTGATTCGCGAAATGACGTTCCGCGGTAATTTCATCATTCAGGTGATTTCACGGATGTTCTGGTTTGGCGCGCAGATCGCATTGTTCGGGATCATTTTCAATCAGGTATCGCTGATCAAAGAATGGGACCAGGACCAGTACTTCGCGTTTATGGCAACCGGGATGCTGATCAATTCCATCGTTGAAGCGTTCTTCATGCCCAACTGTGCGGAATTCAGTGAAAAGATTCGCACCGGCAAACTGGATTTTGCACTTACGAAACCCATCGACACGCAGTTCCTGATTTCGCTTGAAAAAGTCAACCTGGCGATGATCAGCCAGTTACTGATGTCACTCGCGCTTCTGGGTCGATCACTCTATCGAATTGGCGACGTTCCCACTGTCTCACAAGTTGGACTGTACATTCTTTATGTGACCATCGGAGTGATGTTTTTCTACTCCCTGATGATCGCCACAGCATCGACCAGCGTCATGTTTGGTCGAAACCAGGGCCTATACGATTTCTGGTTCTACATCACGGTCTTCGCTCGTTACCCTCGCAGTATTTACGATGGAAAATCAGCCGACTCTGTGGAGCCTGGTGAGGCAATCCAGTTCCTCTTTTCATACATCATCCCGATTCTTCTGGTTGTCACTATCCCGGCACAAATCATCGTGGGACGGATGACTGACTGGAAATTCGCCTCCGTCTGTCTGATTGTCACATTGTTTGGGATGCTGTCGGCACGCACGATTTTCCACTGGTCACTGAACCATTACCGCAGCGCAAGTAGTTAGTCATCTCGACACCCGAATTCATCAATTCTTAAACTCCTTTGCCTACCCTTCGTCTCCATTTCCAAAGAGCCGTACAGGGGACAATCTGATTATGTATCGAAATCTAATCCTGCTTTGCATGACCCTGAATATGTCAGCATCTGTTTCCTTCGGGCAGAAGATTGTTGGACACAGAGGAGCCTCGTTTGATGCTCCGGAAAATACGCTTGCGGCATTCAGGGAAGCCTGGGCACAGGGTGCGGATGGTGTTGAGGGTGACTTTTACGTCACAAAGGACAACCAGATTGTCTGCATCCATGATTCCGATGCGAAACGTACCGGCGGCACGAAGCTTGTCGTCAAAGATTCGACTCTGGCAGAACTTCGAGAACTGGAATACGGCGGCTGGAAGTCGCCGAAGTTTCACGGGGAACCAATCCCAACATTTGCTGAAGTGATGGCACTGATTCCCAAAGGGAAGCTGTTCGTCATCGAGCTCAAGACAGGGCCGGAGATTATTCCGCTGCTGAAAACGGAACTCGACCGATTAAAGCCGGATCGATCACAGCTCTTAATCATTGCCTTCAAGGCAGAGACGGTCATGGAATCCAAACGTGTGCTGCCGGATATCCGGGTTCACTGGTTAACCGGCTACAAGCAGAACAAGATTACTGGTCAGTGGACACCTACCGTCGAAGAAGTCGCAAAGACACTGAAGGCCACCAGCGCAGACGGGTTCGGAACTCAGGGGAACCGAGCCATTGTTACCCCGAAATTCATTGAGACGTTACGTCAACGTGGTTTGAAGGAATTTCACGTCTGGACAGTCGACGATCCGGAAGACGCACGCTATTTCCAGTCGCTGGGGGCAATTGGCATTACCACCAACAAACCGGCTGTCATTCGGGAATCTCTTCTAACCACAGGCGGTCCCGTAAAGCCCGCCAGAGACTGAATCAACCTCCAAGCGTCACAATCAGATACCCTATGACTCCGACGACGCCGGCATAATAAATGAACAGTGGCAGAGTTCGTCGGATGATCGTTCCTTCCTGCCCCGACAGGCCACCGACAGCTGAGGCCGCGACGACATTGTGCACGCAGATTGTATTGCCAGCGGCTCCACCAACAGCCTGCAGGGCAACAATCCACAACGGATCAAACTGCAATCGAAGTCCCACATCAAATTGAAACAGCGACAGCATCATATTGCTGACCGTATTGCTGCCTGCGACCGCAGCCCCAAAACCGCCGATGAATGGTGAGAAGAGTGGCCAGAGGCCGCCAACCCAACTCTCAACTCCACTCGCCAGCACAAGGGGCATCTTGTCATAGCCTGCCAGACCGCCATCGCTGTTGATGAATACCTGAACCATCGGCACAGTAAAGACCAAAGCGGTTGATGCCTTCAGAATCGTCGACATGGAGACTGAAAGAGCCCGCCTGATCGCCGCACCTTTCATCCTGAAAATAAAGACGCAATAAAGTGCAGCCATCAGGAAGATGGTCCCCGGCAGAAACAGTGGCTCCGTTTTTTTGGAGATCGAGGTTCCAAAAATGTCTGCATACTCAAACGCGACAGACTTCATCCAGCTTTGCAGTGGTAAGACCTTCAGCCTGGATGCCACCAGCAACAGGGCGACAACAACGTATGGACTCCATGCTGTCACAGTGGAGCGGTATGAATTGCCGGAGGTGGCCTGAATCTGTTTGCCCGGGGAAATCTTCAGTTCCCCGGCGGTGTCCGACCTGTTCAGGATGCCTTCACCCGCAAACAACCACGGACTTCCAGCTCCTTTCAACAGCCAACCTCGACGTGCAGCAGGAACCACAATCGTCAGGCCGATCAGGCCGCCCAGCAGAGACGGGAATTCAGGACCAAGAAATCCGGCAACCATCAAATACGGCAGCTCCATCGCCAAAGCTGAAAACAGCGCAAACTTCCAGACAGCCAGTCCATCGCGAATACTTCTTCGTTCGCCAAACTGACTCGTTAACACACACACCAGAAACAGCGGGACAAGGGAACCCGCGGCAACATGCAGCAACGCCACGCGGAAGCCAACCGCTTCAAGACACTCTCGAATCCCGGCGTATCCGGAAGCCTGCATCCACGACGTGACATCCGGGTCGTTGGACAGGCCGGAGCTGACACCAACCAAAATAGGTGTGCCCACCGCGCCGAAGGAAACCGGGGTACACTGAATCATCATCCCGGCCATGACAGCCGCCAGAGGCGGGAACCCCAGGCCAATGAGTAGCGGTACAGCAATCGCGGCAGGTGTGCCGAATCCCGCAGCTCCCTCAATGAATGAGCCAAATAGCCAGGCAATGATAATGGCCTGAATGCGTCGATCCGGAGTGATGGAATGGAACGACTGGCGGATCACATCCATTGCCCCGGACTGCTCCATCACATTCAGAAGCAGGATGGCACCGAAGACGATGTAGAGTAATTCGGCCGAGATGATCAGACCGGCCGTTGAGGCAGCAGCGACCTGAAGGAACGGCACTTTCCAGATAAAGGCGGCCAACGAAGCAGCCAGCAGGAAACAAACTGGCATCGCTCGTTTCGCGGGCCACTTCAGTCCAACCAACAACACCCCGACAGCCAGAATCGGTAAAATCGCCGTCAGGGCTAGCCCCGTCTGATGCTCCACGATGAACTCTCCGTCATGAATCAAGGGTATTCAGGCGTCCAGAAAGCAACACAACCAGCATGAACGCATCCTCACCGGCTGGACCTCACAGGGCCTCGCCAATTTCTGTGGATAAAGATTCAAACATCATTCGATACTCGTTGCAGCCGTATCGCGTCGTAAAGTTTTGTTGCCTCGCTGTTTAGGGGAAGGTTATACTCGGCGACCCACGCCCTGACACGGCTTCGTACGGCATTTTGCAGAACCATTCCTCAGGAACCGCCTCGATGACTGAACGTCATTCTCTGTATAGACTTGCGACAATTTGCTTAGCCGCATTCGTCTCGCAGATTTCTTCGGTTTCCGAAGCACAGCTGATTCGAGCTCCGTTGACCGACGGATTCGCCCGAACCAGTTCGATTGACGTTTCGGTTGATGAAATGCTCGGATTCCGCAAAGTTCGCAAACCTGAAGAAGCCATTCTGGGACCTGGCTACCCGGCCCTGCAGATGCTGGAGATTCAGTACAAGCCGGTCCGAATGGTGCGAATGCCCGTCACAGACCCGAAAACCGGCAAAGTTTCGCGTGAGTTGGTCTGGTACATGGTTTACCGAACGATTCCCCGGGACTACACGGAGCTGGCTGGCGACGGTCAGGCGGAGTTACTCGTGAAGCTTTCGGATCCGGAGCACGATCCTGCCAATTCAACCGATCCGAAGCAAGTCCAACCCCTGATGCTGCCTCGATTCATTCTTCGAGTGGACGATAAGGGATCGGAAAAAGAACACCTGGATGAACTGAATCTGCAGATCCAGCAAATGGTCTTCGAACGTGAATTCGGCCGACGTGGGGCTGACCTGCGTCTGCACAACAGCGTTGATGGCATCCAGTCTTATCCCGATCCTGTCAGGACTCTCGGACCGGATGCTGACGCGAAACCACTGGATAAAGCCACCTATGGCGTCGCGATCTGGCGAAATATCGATCCCAAGACAGACTACTTCACCGTCTTCATGTCAGGACTCTCGAACGCGTATCGCATCTCAACCGATGCCGCAGGCGCCAGAGTCGTCGAAGAGAAAGTCGTGAAACAGCAATTTGCCCGCCCTGGCGACGAGTTCCTTCAGGACGAAAAAGAATTCCGGATTGAAGAAAAGCCCGAGTGGCTCTACCGGGCCAAAAACGTGCAACTAGACGTGCCACAGGTTGACACAATTCTTCGTAACGCCCAAAAATCGGCTGAAACGGCCGAACAATAACCTCTTTTGCCTCTGCAAAATGAGATTTCGCCCCTGAGAACTCAGCTCTGCGGACCAAAGTCTTGAAAATCCGGCGGAAGACGTCAGACTGCCGCGTCCGAAATAACTCCCAATAAATCAGTACCGTCAAACTCAATACGGGCAACTTGGCCCGACAAGATGATCGGAGTGTTGAATCATGGCTCATAAGAAGGGACAAGGCTCCAGCCGCAACGGTCGCGACTCAAATGCGCAGCGTCGAGGCATCAAGAAGTACGGCGGCGAAGCTGTTGTCGCAGGAAATATCCTCGCGCGTCAGTGCGGCACAAAATGGCATGCCGGAAAGAACGTTGGCATTGGCTGTGACTACACGCTGTACGCACTTTGCGACGGAACCGTGCTGTTTGACCGCAACGGTCGACGCATGAATGTTGTACCTGCCGAATCCAACTGATTCGAACACACTCAACCGAACCAACTAAAAGCGAATCCGGTCCGGAACCGGGTTCGTTTTTTGCTGCGCGTTTCGAAACGCGGGCTTCACCGGTTGGCTCCACGATGGCGGCCGAGGCCACCCAACAAAGCCTCACACCAGTCGGCCTTCATTTGACTGTGGCGGGCTGCGTCGAATAGCGAATGGCCGATCGTACGCGGTTTGCTCCACGGGATTCACGAATCGCCTTCACAGAATTCAACGATTTACCCTTGAGCCACTCAGGCGTCACAAGGCGTGGAACGTTGAAATTCTTCAGCCAGTTGTCCTGATCAGACGTCGGCACAGTCGTCGATGTTGATGGAAACCGCTGCGGCGCGACGCCAGCCGAATCTGTTCTCTGGCCGGAATTCACAGGCGCAGGTTTCTGAATTGCGGATTCAGGTGGTGACTGCCGTGTCCAGGTCGTCTGATGAATCGTCGGGACGTCCGGAACAGGCCCCGGTGAAATGGACAGGGATGCTGTGGAAAGGAGGCCAGGCGGTGCCTGGTTCATCGGATACGGGGGAGGAGCTGAAGTTGCCGAAAGACCGTCACTTCGTACGCTTGCAGACGAGACAGGTTCAGCACTGGAAGAGAACTGGTACTGATGTTCAAACCGCACCTGCGCAGCCTGGCGTTTTGCCAGGGCATCCTGCTTGATTCGAGCGTTTCTGGCTGAAGCACTGTTGGGGTCGACTTCGATTGGTGTCATGTCCACTCCCTTTGGATTCCGGGAGTGTGCATAGGACTCAGGAACTGGTGGCACTGGCGGCGGATAGGCCGACTGTTCCGGAAATGGAAACTGCTGTTCAAAACCACCACTTCCTGACGAATGCGGGACGGCAGTCGGATCAGGGATCGCCGGTTCGGGAATCGAAGGCACGGGCATATCAGGAATTGCCGGGACCTGCGTATGGCGACCCGGCGATTCTACCTGTGGATGAACAGAACGAAGAGTGTTTTCCCCGGGGGCAAGCGGCACAGCATAGTGCCTGTAGACGGTGGCCGTTTTCCCCTGTGGTTGAATCTCAAGTGTCGAGACCACCGAGGCATCTTCCGGTAATTCTTCAGCATCCAGACCAGGCAGCGCCAGCAAATCGGGCTCTTGTAATCCGTCTGTCGTGGTCGGCTCTTCGTTTGTCTCGGACAAGCGGTCACCAAGTCCAGGACTGAAATCGCTGGCAATGCCCGTTTCCGTCCGTTCGGCAACTCGGACGGGAGCTTGTTCACCTGAATTCTCAAGCCTACCGACTCGAGTCGCTTCTCCCGTCACTATATTCAGGGTGATCGCCGCAGGGGCAGCTGGCTGGTTGACAGCGGTGGCCTGAATCGGCGTCTGAGCAAACTGCTGTGCCTGAACTTTCTGCATCGTAAGCTCCGCGAGTTCGCGATGAGCACTTAACAGTTCACGCGTGAGTTCGTTTTCCTGTCGAAGTCCGTTAACCGTCTGATTCAGCCCGTCAATCCGCTCCTGAAGCTCAGCAAATCGTTGACTCTGCTGCCGACGTTCTTCTTCCAGTGCAAGCGATCCACGTCCGGAATCGGGTTGGGCTGTTGGTGTGGAATTCTGCCAGGCTTCCTGAGCAGATGAAGCGTCTGCGTCTACGATTCGCGCCGATGCAGGATGAATC
Source organism: Planctomycetaceae bacterium (assembly GCA_041398825.1). Taxonomy (NCBI): domain Bacteria; kingdom Pseudomonadati; phylum Planctomycetota; class Planctomycetia; order Planctomycetales; family Planctomycetaceae; species Planctomycetaceae bacterium. Next base: position 61,829 of record JAWKTX010000020.1, read on the forward strand.
ACGCTTCCCGAAGCAACGTCTGGACGCACCTTCGCAGAAGGAGCCGCGTCTGCGCGGTTTTCAGCACGTGCGAGAACGTTGTCCTGCGCAGAACCAGGCAGACGTTCGGCAGATTCTGCCTGTGATTCTGCCGACAGGGTCGCTTGTGCAATCCTGGGTCGAAGGATGGGAAGAACAAAGACTGCAGCAAGTATGCAGACCAGCAAAATCGCCGTTGTCAGCAAAATGCGGCTTGTTTGAAATTGAGGCTCGCCATTCATTTGTGCGCATCCATTCAGGAGACCGATCCATCAGTCGGTATCGGCAATCCCCCAATTCAGAATGAACGGCAAAATCAAGAAAGTCGATCTGATCAGCCCAAATTAACAAACTCATCGCGCGCAAAAAAACAGCGCGGTAGGGTCCCCTCAAAGCCTCCTGGCTTTCCCTATCGCGCTGTTGTTTGCGTGTGTCTGGTTCGACGTGCGAAGGTTCGCTCTGCGTTCTTTGTTTCTCATTCGCACGTTCAACAGGCAAACATAGGTTGCGAAAATTGGGCGTCAAATTTTCTGTCACGTTTTCGTGCAAGTTGAGACAATCGAGCACAACACACGTTTTTCACGGGCCTACGGCGATGTTTCCATAGCCAGGTGTTCTGTGAAAAATCGAAGGCGGCGGGCGGAGGCCCACGGCGTTTCACCGGCACCATGGCCGGCCCCGACCACATACACGTAGTCAAAATCCTTGCCCGCACGAATCAGTCGGCCAACAACCTGAGTTGTCGACGCAGGATCAACATTGCGATCCAGCTCTCCGACAATCAGCATCAGATGCCCCTGCAACTGATCGGCATGCTCCATGTTGGAAGATGCCGCATAGTGTTCGCCGACCGGGTAACCCATCCACTGTTCATTCCACCAGATTTTATCCATCCGGTTGTCATGGCACCCGCAATCCGCCACAGCGACATCGTAGAAATCACCAAACCAAAGCAGTGCCGCCATTGCGTTCTGTCCACCGGCCGAACCGCCATAGATGCCAACACGACTCACATCCATCTCGGGGTATTTTGCAGCGGCCGCGGTCATCCAGGCGATTCTGTCAGGAAACCCTGCATCTTTCAGATTCCGGAAGCACACGTCATGAAAGGCCTTTGAACGCCAGGCCGTCCCCATTCCATCGATCTGAACAACAATGGCACCCTCATCCGCAATCGAATGCTGGTGCCCCCACGAACTGCGAAAAGCCTTCGGAACATGGTGGTCATGAGGTCCTGCGTAGATATTCTCGATGACCGGGTATTGTTTGTTTGCGTCAAAGTTACGGGGCCGATGGATGATTCCCCAAATGTCTGTTTTCCCATCGCGGCCTTTCGCGACGAAACGTTCAGGCAAACCTCCACGAAACGCGATGGTCTCTGATGCGTCCGCCTCCTCAAGCCTGCAAACCAGGGCACCATCAGCGCTACGAAGTTCAGTGACTGGTGGAAGATCAACGCGCGAATATCGATCCAGAAAGAATGTCCGATCCGGTGACCAGTCAATCTGATGCGTACCATCACCGTCTGTCAGCACCGCAAAACCCGATCCATCCAGATTGACGCGACAGAAATGCTCGTGATACGGGTCCTGACCGGGATGCGTGCCAACTGCATAAAACCAGATAACACCGTTCTGCTCATCAATCTTTTCGATTCGGCGAACGTTCCAGTCACCCGTTGTAATTGCGTTTCTCACCGTCCCGGATGCAACATCATACAGATACAGGTGATTCCAGCCCGTCCGCTCACTGGCCCAAATCAGTCGACCATCAGATAACCAGTGCAGTTCAAACTTGCCGCTCGACGAATAGTGAATAAATGTGTCACTATGCTCGTCGACGACCGTTCGAATTCTGCCTGTTGATAATGTCAATTCAAGGACGCGCAGGGTTTGATGTCCGCGTTCGTTGTACAACCAGTAACAATGGTCCGATTCATCAAACCGCAGGAATTGCAGTTGCCACGGATTCGCAAAGAGATCACGTTCGATTTCGATTTCGACAAACTGACCATCGTCATTCCGTCGAAACAATCGAGGCCATGAAACAGGAACTGCGTCACCCGGCTTAAGATAAGGATAAGAACGCAGTTGCGGCTGAAGACCGTCCGCCGGTGAAGATTCGATGTAATGAACGCGGCGTTCCATCACACGCTGTGTCTGCAACGCAATCAGGTAACCGGAATCAGGAGACCACCGAACATCTGCTTCGTGTTCACTCCCATCCTCTCTGTCATAAGCCATGCCAACCAGTCGTTCCCGCGATCGATCGAGCTGGAATGTCATTTCCGACGTGGCATCGGTTGTCAGTGCCTTTTGGTCCGGCGTCCCCTGTTCCTGCCGCTCGCTGGCATTTGAAGCGACGGATTCGATCCAGAGATTGTTATCCCGAACAAATGCCTTCAGACTCTCATCCGGAGACAAAGACCGGCCGACATCTGCCTGCGGTCGTCGCCCCTGACCATTCCGCGGTCCTCGCCGGATAACGCTGCCGGCGGTATCAGCATTGATCACGATTTCCGCAGGAGTATCCGTTGCCTGCAGACAACCAATGGGTTCATTATTCTCAAATGCCAGCAGCCAGCAATGTCCCGAAAAAGTATGCTGCCGCCTGGTTTGACCGGGCTCAATGTTGCCATAGCTTTGGCGTTGCCCGCCGGTATTGATCCACAACAACCGGATGGGGGCATCTGTCGCATTGGTGACAACAATTTCGGTATCGCTCCCGCCGGAACGCGAAGGACGCACTGGCAGAAACAATCGGGCGTCTGATTCTTTCGCGATTCCTGCCTCCTGCTTCAGCTCGCCGGAAACAACATTCAGCCGAAAGGTGCCATCAGGGCCTTTCAACAGCACGGAGTTGTCGTCAGGAAACTCCAGATCCTGCACGGGCAATCGTGATGCAGGGATCTCGCGGGTCAGTAACTTCGACAGTCTCTCTGCAACCTGCTGATGATCGAACGCAGGTAAACGCATACCTGTATTTGCATCGACGAGGATGAATGCGTTCTGATCTGGTCCGGTGGAAACCTGATACCAGAATTTCTGACCATCCGAGAACCAATGTGGCTCAACACGATCTCGGTAGACTCGCGGCGGCTGACCGAAAGCAATCTTCACGGACAGAAAAAAGAGGGCACTGCATGCCAGAAATCGCAGGCTGACCGGCAAACGGTGCGGAGATCTGTTGCTGATGTGAATGACGCTGTACATTATTGTTTCCATATTCAAAACCGATCGCCCCATCCACTTTGACTCATCGGTCCTGCAAAGCTGGTGGCTGTTCTCGATGCGACAGGAAAACTACATTGGAGCACTCCGCCCCACAAGGACTACAAAGCCAAAGCTCGCCAACATGCGAAGAACAGCCTCCAAACGAGAACACGCGACTGATGCACACGGCACTCATCAGGTCAACAGATTACAGACCGCCATTCGAACATTATTGACGCTGTTGACGCTCGCAGGATCAAAAGACGCAGTGGTTGCTCAGCCACCCGCGCCAGCGACGAATGAGACGTCCGTCAATTTTCGTGAACAAGTGCTGCCAATTCTTGCGACGAACTGCTTTGCCTGCCACGGTGCTGATGAAGAGGCGCGGCAGGCAGACCTGCGACTCGACCTTCCTGCAGACGCAAACGCATCTCCGGACTCCTCCGCATCCCGAGCCATTGTTGCTCATCAGCCGGACCGGAGTGAATTGATGATCCGCATTCTCTCGGAAGATGCCGAATTGAAAATGCCCCCTCCCGACTCCGGCCACTCGCTGCAGCCGGCGGAAATACAGTTGCTGAAACAATGGATCGAACAGGGTGCCGCCTACGAGACGCACTGGGCATTCGTCCGCCCTGCTCTTCCCAGTGTCCCGAGTGTCAAACGAAGTGAATGGTGTCGGAATCCAATTGACAACTTTGTTGCCGCAAAGCTCGAAGAGCTGACTCTGGCCCCCGCCGCGCATGCAGATCCTTATGCGCTAATCCGCCGAGTCTATCTGGACCTGACAGGGCTGCCTCCCACACCAGAGGCTGCGGACAAATTCGCAGCTGATCCCTCACAGGACGCATTCGCGGCTGTCGTCGATCAGTTGCTCGCCTCACCACAATTTGGCGAACACTGGGCGAGGATGTGGCTGGATCTCGCTCGCTACGCCGACACTAAAGGCTACGAGAAAGATCAGCCCAGAACGATCTGGCGATATCGAGACTGGGTGATCGAAGCGTTTAACAAGGACATGCCCTTTGATCAGTTCACCCGAGAACAACTTGCTGGTGATCTGTTACCTGAGGCAACGACCAGTCAGATGCTGGCAACAGCATTTCACAGAAATACGATGACGAATGACGAAGGCGGAACCGACAACGAAGAGTTTCGAATTGCTGCTGTTAAAGATCGCGTTGATACCACAGTTCAGGTATGGATGGGTCTGACCATGGGTTGTGCGAAATGCCATTCGCATAAATACGATCCCATCACTCAGCGCGAGTACTACCAGTTCATGGCCTACTTCAATCAGACTGAGGATGAGGATCGACCCGACGACTCACCAAAGCTGCCCACCCCAACACCGCAGCAACAACAACAGCTCGACAGTATCCAAAAGCAAATCGCTGACACGCAATCACAACTGGATCAGCTGACAGCATCGCTGCCTGAGCAGAAAGTCAACTGGGAAAGGACTCTTGCGGGACAAACCACGTGGAAGATCGTGACTCCTGAAACAGCAGAAGCATCCCATGGCTCGACACTGACAATCCAGGACGATGGCAGTGTGCTCGCCAGCGGAGCACTTCCGGGAACCGATGTTTATCAAATCACTCTGACCGAAAACGGACCCATCACGGCCTTGCGACTGGAAGCCCTGACACACAAGTCACTGCCTCGCAAGGGACCGGGCAGAACCAGGGGAGATCCAAACTTTGTTCTCAGCGAACTCACTGTTGAACGAATCGACGCAGAGGGTCAGGCCCTGCAAACCATCCCGCTCAGCAATGCCAAAGCGGACTTCTCACAAACCAACTGGGACGTCACAAAGGCGATTGATGGCGATTCAGCAACGGGATGGGCAATCTCACCGCAACAGGGCCAGCCGCACGTCGCCATTTTTGAATTCAGTTCGCCTCTGTCGATCCCGCAAGGACAATCACTGCGAATTCGGCTTTCGCAGCAATACCCGGCCAATAGTCTGCTGCTGGGCTGTGTTCGATTCTCAGTTACGTCTGAACCATTCGAAAGCCTGACACCGTCCTTTCCGCTTCTGGCTGAGATCGCTGGAATTCCCGACTCACTTCGCACCGATGAACAACGTCAGCAGTTGACCGAAGCCTTCCAGAAACAGAATGACCAGACAGCACCACTCGCGAAGCAACGCGATGCCCTGAAGGCTCAGGTAGACAGCATTCACCAGCAAATTCCATTGACGCCTGTCATGCGAGACAGAAACCCGGAACGCCAACGGAAAAATGTGATCCATGTTCGCGGCAATTTCCTGCAACCTGGCGATGAAGTACAGGCGGCCTTGCCACAGGCGTTTGGAGAAGCACCAGACGCAGGAAACCGACTTGCCGTGGCCAACTGGATTCTGTCACCATCCAATCCACTCACCTCTCGCGTGCTGGCAAATCGACTCTGGGCTCGTTTGTTCGGACGCGGCATCGTTGAAACCGAAGAAGACTTCGGGATTCAGGGGACCGTTCCGACCCATCCGGAACTTCTGGACTGGCTGGCCATTCAAATCCAGGAGACTCACCAGTGGTCCATTAAAAGGATGCTGCGCACCATGGTTCTGTCTTCAACTTACCAGCAAAGCAGCCATATTTCACCGGCGTCCCGGCAACGAGATCCCGATAACAGATGGCTAAGCCGAAGTCCGCGTTTCCGCTTGTCAGCAGAAGTCGTGAGAGATCAGTCATTATTCGTATCCGGATTACTTACGAATAAGATCGGTGGCCCGTCAGTCATGCCACCGCAGCCGGAAGGCATCTGGAGAGCGACGTACAGTTCAATGAAATGGGAATCTGCTGAAAACGAAGATCGTTATCGGCGAGGCCTTTACACGTTTCTTCGCCGGACCAGCCCCTACCCTTCCATGATCACCTTCGACGCTGGCAGCGGCGAAGTTTGTCAGCTGAGACGCATCCGAACGAACACACCTCTTCAGGCACTGGTCACACTGAACGACCCGGTGTTTGTCGAAGCCGCCGGAGCTCTCGCACGCACAGCAATTGATCAGGGGGAAGGAACAAGCATCGATCACGACCTGAAGGCAACAAGCGACGTCATTCGAAAGATGTTCCGAAGGGCACTTGTGCGAAAAGCAAACCCGCAGGAACTCAATCGCCTTCTTTCGCTGTTCGAAGAAGCCCGTCGCTCCTTTTCATCCGGGGAATCTTGTGGAATTCCTGCAATCCGCACGCTTGAAACCACAGGAAAACAATCAGGCCAATATCAATGCGGCGGCCTTCACTGTAGTCGCCAGCGTCATTCTGAATCTGGACGAAATGCTGATGAAACCATAACCCATCAGGCCGGGAATCGACACCAAGTGATGAGCTGACGACGACTATCTGAAGATCGTCAGTTTCTACCTCGCCGTTTATCAATCGGACCGAGTGACAGAACCTATCGAGCGGGACTCTATTCGCCCGGTCCTTGCAACTCACACGGCAGCTTGTCGCTCCTGGAATGCTCCCGACGACCAACCGGATTTCCGAGTTCCTGCGTCAGGATGACGCACGTCCTGTTCGCAAAACCTGTACATGAGATCTGGCGATCTGATCCAGCAGGGTAAGGCGAAGAAAGTCCATTGCGGGCAACACGAACAGAGATCGTCGGCCTGTGATGCGGGAGGCGGTCAATGCGTTTTCGCCAGAGAAGTCTCGACTAGACGACCGCTGTTTGCCAGCATTGCTTCAGTCGCCCATATGGCGGGTGTACTATTACCCCCGAAACAAGATTCCCGGAAAAACAAGGGTGACCCTGGTCATGATCTGAGTAACCTCAGTGCTATTGTGCGGAAACTATGAGTGCATCGAAATCTCTGATCCGCCAATGGCGACTGCTGAAATTACTAGCTGACGCCCACACCGGATACACCGTCAAAGAATTAAGTGCCGAGATGGAAGTCTCTCTGGAGACAATCCGCCGTGATATTTCTGACCTGACTACCGGCGGCTTCCGCGTTTGTGAAAGCGTGGGTTTCCGAGGTGTCAAACGATGGCGAGTTGAAGGTTTTCGTGAAGCGTTCGGTTTTACAATCACCGACTTGCTGTCGATCTACATGGGGCGCCAATTCCTGGAGCCTTTGGCCGGCACACCATTCTGGGATGGTCAACACAAGGTCTTCAGCAAGATCCGGGGAGCTCTGGGCGAGCAGGCCCTGCGTTACCTGCAAAAACTGGCAGCGTCGCTGCACACAACAGCGGTGGGTTCCAGCGACTACAGCAAACGATGGAAGATGATCGACCAGTTGATTATCGCTGTCGAAGACCGACTTGTGTCACTGATTGTCTATCAGTCAGACCAGGCCACGGAACCTGTTGAACAGGAAGTTTATCCTCAGGGCTTTGTGTTTCATCGCGGCAGTCTGTACCTGATTGCATGGTCCAGTCGCCGATCAGAAATCCGCACCTACAAAATGGACCGCATCGATGATGTGCATTCCACCAACCTGAAAGCCAGCATCCCCAGAAATTCAATCTGGCCGACTGGCTGGAACACAGCTTCGAGTCTTCCAAAGCGGCAGCGGCCAGCTGCAAACCATACGCATCCATTTTGCTCGCGATGTCGCCCGCTACGTCAAAGAATCCCGCTGGCACAAAAGCCAGAAACTGAGCCAACAAAAGGACGGCAGCCTGATCGCCGAATTCCGTCTGACCGACACCCAGGAGATTAAGCGCTGGATCATGAGCTTCGGCCCCAATGCCACGGTGCTGGAACCCAGGGCACTGGTGGAAGAGATCTCGATGGATCTTGACCGATGCGGCTCACTCTATGTCCAGGAAAGAATCCGGTCAATGACTGAAAACCGGAATTGCGGTGTGGCCAAGCTGGGATTGGGGGACTTATCCGGAAGAATCACATCCAGTGGCTTGTCACCTGCTGGATGTGGGAAACGCATGCCTCGCCCTTTGGAATAAGTCCATGGGAGACGAACTGCGGGCACGGTGGGCACGATGCCTCTCGTTGGATGAACAAACGGCGGGACGATGGATTGCATTTTGGGCGGCGACGCATGACATCGGTAAAATTTCGCCGGGATTTCAGTTCAAGTCACCGTCGGCAAAACAACAGTTGAAGGCGTTGGGCTTCGCGATCAGCTCCTCACCGGTCTTGCCCCACGCCAGACTGTCGGCAGTTTATCTCCAGGACGAATTGAGTGATCCCCGGAACGGCGCATGGCCAGCCGTTTCAAAAAAGATGGCTGCATGTGTGGCTGCGGTTGTCGGCGGACACCACGGTGTCATCCCCGGGGCAGGTGAACTGCGAAATTGCCGCAACTCGCTGGGCCAGGGGGCATGGGTTGAAGCTCGCTCACGAGTCATGACATTGATCGCAGACGAGTTTTCGGTAGCGGGTTCGGTCCCTCCTTGCGAACTCATTCCAGAAGCCGGAGGATTCTGGCTGTTTCTTGCCGGGCTGATTTCCGTAGCCGACTGGGTGGGATCGAACGCGAAATTCTTCCAGGCGAACGGTCGATGGGCCGGTGCGGACGTTGATTGGGACGAATACCGGCAACTATCGCAGCAACGCGCCGACGATGCTGTGCGTCAGCTCGGCTTTGGAAGGTGGTCACCACGAAAAACGGGGCCCTTGTCCTTCACTGATGTTCATCCCGAAATTCAGTCGCCCCGGCCGCTACAGAAATGTTGTGTTGAGATCGTGAGCCACACGACGAAACCGCAGCTTGTTCTGATCGAAGCTCCGATGGGAGAAGGCAAGACAGAAGCTGCGGTCTATCTTGCAGACCATTCCAGTCACGTACTTGGTGGCCGCGGATTGTATATTGCCCTGCCGACTCAGGCGACGTCCAATCAGATGTTTAGCAGAATCGAAAAGTGGTTACGGCAGCGATATCAGTTCGAAGATGAAACCCAACGAATTAATCTGCAATTGCTGCACGGCAGGACCGGTTTCTCTGAAGCCTTCTCTGAACTGCTTAAGATCGCGGAAATTGACACTACGGAAACACGCCTCCATCACGCAATATGGTGACGGAATGAAGCCACCTTCGGCCAACGTGTTGGCCGAATCATGGTTTGCAGAAAATCGCAAACAGCAACTTCTGGCACCGTTTGGTGGTGGTACGATCGATCAGCTGTTAATGGCGGTACTGCAGACCAAACACCATTTCGTGAGGTTGTTGGGCTGTGCGGCAAAACTGTAATTCTGGACGAAGTGCATGCCTACGACGCCTATGACGACTCTGATGGAGCGATTGCTGGAATGGCTGGCAAGTCTCGGCTGTCCTGTGGTGCTGCTTAGCGCAACGCTGCCATCTGAGCGACGGAAGAAGCTGATCGGAGCCTACACCGAATTTGTGAAGTGACACTGCCAACGGACACCTATCCACGAATCACAGTTGCGAAATATGGTGAAGACCAGCTCGCCTCACACGCCGTAGAAACAGACCCAGCCAGACATCTGACTGTCAGAATCGCGTGGCTTAATGAAACGGAATTGGTGACTCAACTGCAGGACGTTCTGAATGATGGAGGATGCGTTGGCATTGTCTGCAATACGGTTCAGCGTGCTCAGAATATGTTTCGTACGCTGGCAGATGCTTTCAGAATGATGGCGTCGAGGTTAACCTTTTCCATGCACGCTTCCCTGTCGCAGATCGCATGCGAATCGAGGGACAAGTGTTGGAATCACTGGGGCGTCCAATCGACAATCCCAAGCGGCCTCCACGCATGATTCTTGTCGCGACTCAGGTTATTGAGCAGAGTCTCGACCTCGATTTTGACCTGCTGATTTCTGAAGTCGCTCCGATTGACCTGATTCTGCAGAGAGCGGGAAGACTCCATCGACATCCAGGGCGACCGCGGCGTATCGCCTCGTCACTCCACAACTGTGGCTGGTGAAACCAGTATTGGATGAGGTCGGTATCCCCGACCAGGCGTTTCAGTCGGGTTTACTGAACAGGGGAAATACCGCCCCGGAATCTACGATCGGCATATTCTGCTGCGAACATGGCTGACGTTGGTTGGCGAACTCAGCAGTGATCAAACAATTCATCTGCCCAACAACCTTGAGCGACTTGTCGAGAACGTTTACTCCCCACCGACGTTCGCAACCTTTTTCCCGCTGATTGGCGTTCGAATGGAACGAACGTGGGAGGGTCTGCAGCAGGGAATTCAAAACAGCGAGTCAAAAAGGCCACCGATGTGCGAGTGCCCGCACCAGGAGCCGATGATCTGCTGACGGGCTCACGCCCGCAACTTAATGAAGACGATCCCGCAGTGCATCGAAACCTGCAGGCAGTCACTCGTGAAGGCGACCCGTCGATGACGCTTGTTCTGCTCTACAAGGAAAGATGGGCTGCTGTCTCTTGATGCAGAAGGAACGGAGCTCGTGGTGCTGAAGTCCGCTCCGTCGACACAGACAGTCCGCAAGTTGCTCGAACGATCGTTGTCCATTTCCAACCGATTTTGGGTCAATCACTTTACAGCCCAGGACGTGCCTGTTGGTTGGCGAAAATCAGGGGCTCTCTGCTACGCCCGAGCTGTCTCACTTAACGCTTCCGGCCGGTACAGTGCTGGTACGCATCACCTCAGATTTGATCCGGAACTCGGACTCGTTTTCGAGCGGGAGGAATCATGAATCACTTTGGATTCGGTCAAGCAAAGCTTCTGTGTTGCGGCTCAGGTGAACAATCGCGTAGACGACCACTTCCGATCGCACGATTTCAAACACAATCACATATGGAAATCGCTTCAGACGACACCGTCGAATGGGGCGATCGACAGTCAAGGCTTCGAGTATCGGAAAGCTTGCTGCGTCGACTTCAATCGCCGTCATTGCGGCTTCATACTGATCCAGAAACTGGTTGCCGAGTCCGGACTGCTGTTCTTCATACCAGAGAGCCGCAGCAGTCAATTCCTGTTCAGCAACTGACCAGATGCGAACGTTCACGTGGCCTTCCCGGCCAGGCGTTCCCGCACTCGGCCCAGCGAAGTTCTCCAGTCCTCACACTCCATTTCGCCCCGATGCAGGGCATCGGACCGTGCGGCAATCTCGTCAAGCCACGATTGCGAAATCGGTTCGCTGGATTCATCTGGTTCAAGGCTGTCAATCAGGTCTCGAATCAGCGCAGCTCGATCCTGTACGGGCAGCAGCAAAACCTGTTGCCGCAACTGTTCCAATGTCATCGTCGTGCCCCTCGTCTGAATAAACACATATTGATCCCGGCTCCGCCGATCTTTCAATGTCACCATACCACGCTTCAACACCCCCACAAAGTGGGGATTAAACAATCGGTGCATCCACCATGTTAACGCAGAGCCGGTTCACCCCCATTGATATGGGGAAGCATGCAATTAAATTGTGCCGACCAGAAACGGAAAATCTCCAGAAACTCTGAAGATTGCAAGTCATTACAGAACCGTATGTTATGGCAGGCGATCCAATATAAAAAGGCTCTACGTTCCCATGAACCGAGGATTATCTCGGATTACCTGGTACATTATCAGCGACAACCTTTCAGATCGGAGGCAAATCAATGGCAGCAGACCCACTTTTTGAATCCATTTCTTCTCTCTTGCAGCGGCCAAAACACAGGCGGAGGCTCCAGAGTTTCGGCATCGAACGGGGCGATGCGATCCATGAGTTGTGGATCAGACTGGCCCCGTACACTCAAGACCATTCAATTCAAAATTACGATGCATATGTAGGTTGGTACGGCCCACGAATGCTCAATCGGCTAATTGATCGTGCTGCACGTGACCGGAGAAATCGAGACTCAAGGGAGATCGCATGATGACCATTGTTCGTGAATCACAATCAACTGGCAAGTGTCGGATAGACGCCGTTTCACCACCTGAGCTATTCGATTCGGCTGACAACCGGGAAGTTTTTGCTGAAATTTCGGCGTTGCCAGCACGACTGCGGACTTCGTTACTCGCTGCCGTGGTCGGCAAGAAAACTGGGACACCGCAGTACCCGTCCGTTTCTCAACTGTCGCTGCAGACGGGACGTCCGTCCGCAGCAATCTTGAATGACGCTAAAGCGGCTCTCGCATTACTGCGGTCCCGCTGCGGAGTCGATATGTGCGATTCTGTAGGGGGGTAGAGGCCGTGGATAAACAGACCTTCAATCTGATTGAAAAACCGTTCATTCCCTGTGTTATTGCCAATGGCGAGCGTGTGGAATTCGGCCTGCTGGAGACGCTGGCGCGTGCCCACGAGATTCGGGAACTGCGTGATGAATCGCCGCTGGTCACGATCGCTCTGCATCGGTTGTTACTGGCGATCCTGCATCGAAATTTTGGCCCGGACAGCTATGACTCATGGAAAACCCTTTGGGACGCGGGAAAGTTCGACACCCGCAAACTGTCCGATTATTTCGAGGCGTGGTACACGCGGTTTGATTTGTTTGATGACCAGCATCCGTTCTATCAGGATGCATCACTTCAGGCAGACAAAGTGGACGCTGCTGCTCGACTGGTTCGTCATGTTGCTCAAACATTTACAGATTCGCTGTTCAATCACACGATCCAGAATAGCTTTCCACTGCTCAGCTTCGCAGAAGTCGCACGGCATCTGATCGTGGAGCAATCGTTAGCGATGAGCGGGGGAGCAGGCTATGTGTCCTCTCATCAGTCCTATTCAATGTTGTTTCTCGCGACGGGAAACTCGCTGTTTGAAACTTTGATGCTGAATCTCGTCTGGTACGACCCCACGCATCCGATTCCCAGCCGCAAAGATTTGCCGACCTGGGAGCAGGACTCAGTCGCCACGAACAATCGAGCGCCTCGCGGATATCTGGAGTCACTGACGTGGCAGCCTCGACGGATCCGGCTCATCCCTGAAGAAAACGGTGTTCGCGAAATTGTCTATATCAAGGGGCCACGCTGCGAACATGTGGCCCTTCGGCCTGACCCGATGCTCGCTTATCGGGCCAGCAAGCAGTCCGGTGTTTACCCGTATTCATTTTCTCCGGAACGAGCGTTGTGGCGGGATTCTTCCGCATTGTTTCTCGCCACAACGACCGACAGTTCGCCCGAGTTTTTTCGGCCAGACATCCTGACGCACCTGATGAATCTGTCCATGCCTGGCCGGGAGTATCTGGACTCCAACCGCGAACTGGATCTCAAGGCGTTCGGCATCCTCGGTAAGAACGCGGCCATTGAATTCTGGCGGGCCGAATCTTTACCGCTTCCCCTCGCATTCCTGAGCAGTAGCGAACTGGTCGGCCATCTGCAGAATGCACTGAGCTATGCTGAAGCAGCCGGGCGGTTCTTGTTTGGATGCAGTAAGTCGTTTGCGACGCAATTGTTGGCTCCGGATGGACGCAAGCCGGATGCAACACGAGTCACAACCATTGCCAGATCTCTTGCCCCGGATCGACCCTATTGGTCGCGTCTGGAATTGCCGTTTCGGGAGCTACTTCATGAGCTGGCAGACCAGCCGGATGATCGCGAATTACTGGTGGCCAAATGGGGCTGGCAGACCGTCCGCATGATGGCGATTCAGGCGTTTGAGGAGACCACACAACAACTGGACCACTCGGCGCGCACGTTGCGTGCCGCCACTGTCGCAATGGCGCAATTGCGAGGACAACTTCACAAACAATTTTCAAACCTCAAGGAGTTCATTGATGACAACGAAAAACTTCACATCACCACAGCAGTGGCAGACTGATTTTGCCGCCGCACTTTCGAACCTGGAGGAGAAGAAAAATCGTGGCATACTTGCTCAACTTCGCCGTGGACAGGGAAAGGGCTTTGGCGAAGAACCACGCCGTGATGCCTGGGTTCTGACCCAACTGCGACGTCAGGGCCGAGCCAACTTCACTGATGAATGGGAGGTCAATCGGTGCTGTCTGATTGCGTCGTTGTTTGCCGAACATTCCGCCGACACAGGTTCCGGCAGCATCGGTGCGGCGTTTCGGAGGATGGCCAGCCTTCCTGGCGGCAGCGAAGAAGCCGTCGAGCGTCGGTTCTACGCCCTGCTGGATAGCGATGAGGAAGACCTGCCGAAACGATTGCGATATGCCATCGCACTTCTCAAATCGAAAGGTGTTCCCCTTGACTGGGCTCAACTGTTGGCGGATGTCACCAACTGGAATCGTCCATCACGATCCGTGCAAAAAAGATGGTCGATGGATTTCTGGGGTGCAGTTCGTCAGCAGGCAGGGGACTCCGACGCCAGCGAATCCATGACGCCCAGCATCTCAAAGTCAGAAGAGACCTGATCCGGCAACACAGGCGTCAGAGCTAAGCAATGTCCTTTGTGAACCATTTTGTTTAATTCCAACTTCATTTCATCGAAAGTCCCATGGTTATGAATCTTGAACTGCATCTCCTTCAGAATTTTGCTCCATCGTGTCTGAACCGCGACGACACCAACGCGCCGAAGGACTGTCGTTTCGGCGGGTATCGGCGGGCTCGAATCAGCAGCCAATGTATTAAACGATCGATCCGCGGTGCCTTCGGGGAATCCACATTGCTTTCTGCGGAAGATCGGGCCGTCCGATCAAATCGCCTTGTTGGCGAGATCGCGACTCAGCTCGCAGATCTTTCTGCTGATCCGGATCAGGTCCGTAAAATCATCGAACTCGCACTGTCGTCTCAGAAGCTGACCGTCGACGAAAACGGACTCACGCAGTATCTCCTGTTCGTTGGTCGCCGCGAAGTGAGTTCGCTGGCGCGTGTTATTCGTGAACACTGGAAGACACTGTCTGACATGGTCCCCAGTGAATCGAGCGAAGAGGGGGAAGACAGCGCGACGCCTAATAAGTCCGCTCGGAAAGCCAAGGCCGACAAGAAGGCGGCCATCCCTCCCGATGTTACCAAGGCGGTCGCAGCCGTGCTGGACGGCGGGAAGGCGGCAGATCTGGCTTTGTTTGGCCGTATGCTGGCCGACCTGCCGGATAAGAATGTGGATGCGGCCAGCCAGGTGGCTCATGCAATCTCCACCAACAAAGTCGATATGGAGATGGACTACTTCACGGCGGTAGACGATCTGAAAACTCGCGAAGATGACGCCGGAGCCGGGATGCTGGGCGTGGTCGAATACAACTCGTCCTGCTTTTATCGATACGCCAACATCTGCATTCCTCAGTTGGTGAAGAATCTGCAGGGTGACCATGAGCTTGCCAAACGGACGGTCGAAGCCTTCGTGCGAGCCTCTGTCTCCGCGATTCCCAGCGGTAAGCAGAATACTTTCGCTGCACACAATCCGCCGTCATTTGTCTTTGCCGTCGTGCGAAAATCGGGCCTGTGGTCGCTGAGTAATGCTTTTGAACGCCCTGTGCGTCCCAATGGCGAACTGAGCCTGGTGCAGCGGTCCATCACGGAGCTTGATGGCTACTGGGGAAAGTTGATCGCTGGATATGGCAAAGATCAGATTATGGCAGGAGCTTTGTTCTCGCTCGCCGATGTCGATCTCTCCAGCACCAAGCAATACAAGAAAGATTCGCTGCAAGCCGTCATCGACAGCGCCTTGAAATCTCTGGACTTCAGTGACAATGGAAAGGAATCAGCATGACCGTCCTGCTTATGCGGCTTTCCGGTCCAATGCAGAGCTGGGGGACACAAAGCCGCTTCACCACTCGCGACACCGGACTCGAACCTTCCAAGAGCGGCGTTATTGGTTTGCTGTGCGCATCGCTGGGCTTTCCGCGTACAGAGACAGAACTGGATGTCTCCGGGCTCACGATTCGTCTCAGTGATCTGGCCAAACTTCGGATGGGCGTGCGAGTCGATCGTGAAGGAACACTGGCTCGTGACTTTCATACGGCAGGCGGCGGACACTGAACGGCCGACATGATGGGCCCCGCTATGGAGTCGTGAAAGCCAGCGGGAAAGCCGGTGATACGGTCATCTCGACTCGCGTACCTGGCCGATGCGGAATTCCTTGTTGCATTGGCCGGTGATCCAGCGTTGCTGCTGCTACTACAGCACTCGTTGCAAAGTCCTGTTTGGCCACAGTTTCTGGGCCGAAAATCTTTTGTGCCTGGCAAACCTGTCTGGCTGCCTGACGGACTGCATTCCGACGCTGACAATGTCGAGAGCGTCCTGCGGGCGGAACCCTGGCAACGTCCCGAACGACACTGGGAACCAACCAAACGGCTGCGTCTTGTTTTAGAAACTGACGCCCCCTTCGCAGGTGAAGCTCGTCAGGATGTTCCATTGTCGTTTGATATTCAGGATCGACGATTTGCCGTCCGCCATGTTCGCACGGACTGGATCGAGAATCCCTCAACGCTGCCTGAGCAACCTTCTGATTCGGTCAGCGATTTGGCTCATCAATCCAATCTACAGGAGAACTCCTGATGTTTCTTTCGCAATTGTCGCTCAACACGCGAAGCGGCGATGTTCATCGTGACTTAGCGTCTCCCTACGAAATGCACCGAACCCTGATGGCAGCATTTCCGGACAAGTCGGCTGGTGGAGCGGGAAGGGTGCTTTATCGCATCGACATTGCCCCGGATGAAGACCGACCTCCTGTCGTGCTTGTGCAGTCGGAATTTGCGCCCAACTGGGATTGTCTGCAGGAACGACAATATGCCAGCGTTACCGGTCCCGAAGCGATCACGTACACGGCGACAAAGGTGGAAGCGACAGGTTCTGACGCCGTTGTAGTTGCAAGGGAAGACCGCTACCGCTTCAGGCTCGTTGCCAATCCGACCGTAAAACGAAAAGTGGATGGTAAGAAAAACGGTCGGCGAGACGCATGTGGAACTGAGGAACAGCAACTTGCGTGGCTCATTCGCAAAGGCGAAGTGGGTGGATTCCGCCTGGACATGTTCGAAACCAATGACGGTCGCGAAGTGCCAAACGTAACCGTCGTACCCTTGGGCAAAATCTCTTCATTCCGGAAAAAAGACCACCGAACCCTCAGTCATCAGGGCGTCCGCTTTGACGGCGTCCTGTTGGTGACCGACGCAAATCTGTTCCTGAAATCTCTGACATCCGGCATTGGCAGTGCCAAGGCGTTTGGGTTTGGGTTGTTGAGCGTCGCGCGGGTTTGACGGTTTGAAGCTGCCGCTGAGTCTGCAGCGTCTGCCGGCCGGAACAGCCTTCTTGATTGGTCCGCGAGAAGCTCTGGGGGTTCCACTGTCTTCGTTGTGTGCGCACGGAAACGTGCGACCCACGGGAGCGAAGCACGCGCTGTCAAGTGCTGTGCGGGCGGCGGCGTTCTGCGGGTTGCGGTGTCATCCGTCCGGCCGTCTGCTGCGGGCCGTTGATTGATCGTCCATTCTCATCATCACGCAGGAGGCGACTTTCGGGCACATTTTTCCCCACAGGAACGCCATCATGGACAGTCTCATGCAGCTCACTCGGTTTGATGATCGGTTGAGCTATCTGTACCTGGAAAAAGGTCATATCGAACAGGACGCGAAGTCGGTGGCCTATGTCACCGAAAAGAAACGCGTGCCCATTCCGGCGGCGGACCTGGCGTTGCTGATGCTGGGGCCGGGAACCACCATTACTCACATGGCGGTCTGCAATTTGGCGGATTGCAATTGCACCGTGGTTTGGGTGGGCGAAGAAGGTGTGCGGTTTTACTGTCATGGTCGAGGTGGAACACATTTCTCCAGCAATCTGGTGCGGCAGGCGGCTCTGGCATCCAATCTGCGAACTCGGCGAGCTGTCGTGGTTCGCATGTATGAAAAGCGGTTTGGCGAGTCGGTTGAGAACGGGCTGCATATTCAGGCAATCCGCGGCAAGGAGGGTTTTCGAGTTCGCAATGCCTACCAGAAATATGCTCAGCAATTTGGCGTTAACTGGCAGGGACGCAACTACGACGCTCAGAACTGGAATCGTGGTGATCCGCTGAATCGCGCGTTATCCGCGGCCAGTGCCTGTCTGAACGGGATCGTCCACGCTGGCATTGTGAGTGCGGGGTACTCGGCAGCAATTGGGTTTGTCCACACGGGCAAGATGTTGTCCTTCGTGTATGACATTGCCGATCTTTACAAGGTGGACCTGATCGTGCCTCTGGTGTTCGAAACGGTGGCGGCCAGTGATCAGAACGTCGAAAGTCGTGTGCGACAGGCATGTCGGGACATGTTTCGCAGGACGCGGTTTCTGGAGCGAGTTTTGCCGGACATTCGGGAGGTGCTTGATGGTCGTGATGATTCTGGAACGGGTTCCGATCAGCCTGCGGGGGGATCTGAGTCGCTGGATGATCGAACCGAAGGCCGGGATATTCCTTGGCAGCATGACCGCGAGGATTCGTGATGAGCTATGGACAAAAGCGATCAAGGGCCGCAAGGCGGGTGCCTGTTTTCAGGCGTGGAGATATCCATGTGAGCAGGGGTTTCAATTTCGAACGTTCGGCGATACATCACGAGAACTTATCGACTTTGAGGGCCTATATCTTGTGGGCATCCCTCGGGAGTAAACAAGATCCTGGAGCTGTCCCCACAACTGTGGGGGTGAACCGTACTCGCACGCACCTGGGATCCGGCCAGACGTCGCTGTCCCCACAACTGTGGGGGTGAACCGCGATTAGCCTGGTCAGGCAGGATCGGCTGAATCGCTGTCCCCACAACTGTGGGGGTGAACCGTCGCTGCTGCCTGGCGTTTTGGACCTTTAGGTGCTGTCCCCACAACTGTGGGGGTGAACCGGCACGG
>JAWKTX010000021.1 GCA_041398825.1 Planctomycetaceae bacterium
ATTCCGGAACATGGGTACTGAATGGTGACACTGGAAGTGGGCCAGGGGCCAGGCAGTTTGAATTGGTTGTTGGAGAGGCGGGAGCAGGATTCACATCGTTTATTGGTCCGCCGGAGGACGGAAAGGGACGAAGCTGGTATCAGGCTTCCGCTAATATTGTCGCCAGCGATGAACCGCCGGATCAGTACGGACTTCTGACGGGTGCGTTGCAGTTGCGTCACCTGCTCAATAAGCTCGATGGAAACTTTGATGATGCCCAGGCAGGTGGTCGAACGGTGCACCAGCCCTCCGGTGCCGTTGTCGATGTCTTAATCACCCGAAGTGGGGCGATGCTGAGCCGGTGGTACTTTGATCAGAAGCAGTCCTTTCCTTTTGGCGTCGACATCACGATCGGCGAAGGTCTCGACGAAGCCCGGCTGTTGTTCGCGGACTGGGAGGAGTCCAGCCCAACCAGCAACGAAAAGAGTCCCATCCTGCCCGGCCGTATTGGCGTCATCGACTCAGACACAGAAGCTGTTCGCTGGCTGAACATTACCGAAGCCAGTTTTCGAACATCTGGAGAGACAAGATGACAGCATCAGACGCCCCCCCCGGCAGACCAACAGTACAGCCCGATTCTCTGACGGGCCAGAGTTTCAGAAGTGGAGCATTTGCAGCAGGCCTCGGTTTACTGGCAGGCGTACTCGCATCATCAATCTGTGCCCCGGTTTCCGCACTGGATACGCCTCCAAATGCATCTGTTGTCATTCAGGACCAGCAGCCGCTGATTGTCAAACTGTTTGGTGCAGGCGTCGGCAACCTTGATTCGTACGGAAGTGGCATTATTGTCTCCCCGGAAGGTCATGTGGTGACTGTCTGGAATCACCTGATAAACGTAGGTTATCTGAATGCCGTCACATCGGATGGGCAACGGTATTCGGTCAGCGTTGTCGGGACCAGCCGGGATTTTGATCTGGCCGTTCTCAAGTTAAACGCGACAGAGGGACGCCGCTTCAAATTTGTCGATCTGAACGACGCTGTGGATCTCGATGCCGGGGCGTCAGTTCTGGCGTTCAGCAATATGTTTCACGTTGCCACCGGTAATGAGCCCGTTTCTGTTGTTCATGGAACCATTGCCGCTCGTACTGAGCTTCAGGCCCTTCAGGGTCGCTGGCAATTTCCAGTCAAATCGCCCGTATTGATCATAGACGCCATTACAAACAACTCAGGTGCTACCGGGGGACTTCTGACCACGCTTTCAGGGCGCCCAGTTGGCTTACTTGGCAGAGAAATCAGACACCAGCAGAGCAACACCTGGGTTAACTATGCTGTGCCACTGACGACATTGAAGTCCGCTATCGAAAGCCTGATTGCAGGAAAACGTATTGAAACGGAGTCTGCGGAAGAATCCACGCGGCAGATGATTAGTGACCGCGAACTGACACGCCGATTCGGTCTGACACTGCTGCCGCCAGTGCTTGAACGAACTCCCGCATATGTGGATTCGGTGGTGAGTAATTCAGTCACATCAAAAGCTGGCATGCAGCGGGGTGACTTAATTGTTTTATTAAATGATAGCGTGATTACCTCCGTTACAGATTTTCGCCAGCGGCTCGCCGAGCTGAGGTCTGGCCAACCCATCAACATCACCGTCAGCCGAAATCAGCAGCTGCACACCATCGAATTTCGCAACCCGTAGGTTCTGCAGGTCCCTTCGGCAAGATCGGGATAAGTGCTCCTGGCACGCTGGCATCGTCCTTATCTGGCCCAACCGTTCCGGTGTAACCAGTCGGCGCATCGAAGGTTCCAGCTTGTAACCGGTTTTCCATCAACGGCCCGCAGTCCATAACCGTGCCCACCCGCGTCGTATAAGTGCAGCTCTGCAGCAACGTCATGCTTCCTGAGCGCCAGGGCCAACAGCAGACTGCTTGCCGGTGTTACAGGATCGTCCCATGCATGAGCCAGAAACATGCGCGGCGATTCTTTCGAAACCTTCAGGTCATCCTTCAAAGCCGTTCTTTCATCATTCGTCAGATACGCTGGATAAATGAGAATGCCGGCATTTGCCACACAAAGCTGGTCGTCAATCTGATCAACGGGTTCGTAGTGTCTTTCCGTCGCAAGGGCCGTTCGAGCTGCCGTGTCACCTCCAGCCGAAAAACCCAGTACGCCAACCTTTGCGGTATCAACTCCCCAATCCTGAGCATTGGCTCGGATCAGACTGATGGACCGCTGCGTATCCTGTACCGGCCCGAGCCATTTGGGATCCAGCTTTCCTGTGGGAACGCGGTACTTGACGACCACCGCAGTGATGCCAACGGAATTCAGCCATTCGGCGACTTCGGTTCCTTCCAGATCCCACGCCAGAATGTTGTATCCGCCCCCCGGACAGATCGCGACTGCAGCTCCGGAACGCTGACCTTCCGGTGCAAGAAAGACATGGGCCTGGGGAACGCTCACATTTCCAAGCTTGATGATGCGTCGCCCTGCGATCAGCCGGTCTGTGTCTTTCGTGAAGTCCTGTTCTTCACCAGCATCAATGGCCGGACCAGGCTGCGAACCATTCCACAGGTTGATCACGTAATCTGGCTCCCTTGCGACAACACTCGAAACAGTCATGGCGAGCACAGTAACTATTGCAGAAATACGCAGAGGCTTCATTTGCAGAACTTTCCGTCATGAAATTCAGGGATGTCGAACACTTCGAGTGTAGATTCAACACACCATCGCGTGAACTGTTGATACAAAACGACTTCCGCAAGTGTACTCGGTTTAACGGACAGCCTCGATCTGGCTGGCTCGCCATTCGGTCATGTAGGTGGCGTAAGCATCCCGGACATGGGGCTCACTTCTGCGTAATCGCAACTGCTGTTCATCAGTCAGATCCGGTTGTCCATAGTTCATCCAGTGGGCCCAGGTGTGCAAAGATGTGGCCTGATCCAACCTGGACAGCTCGGCAAGAGTGCTGTCAAAGTCACCACCGCATTGTTGCCGAACCTGCATTGCGACCTGCTTTGCCGCGTCAAAAAGCCCATTCCCGTTGATGTCAATCCAAACGGCACCCGTCACACTCATGCATAACGGCGACCAATGTGGAGAAGTCGGTTGGTATGGTCGAGCGACTGGCCAATGCAGCCGCCTGACGCCCGGGCCCCTCGCGACAGCCACCAGAAAACAGTCATTTGTAAACGGCCAGTTCAGGGGAACGGTCACTCGACATTTCAATCCGGCATACGATCGCTGTTCAGGTGACAGAATTTTCGTGTAGACACTCTTACCGTTCGCAAACAACTCAATTTCGTCTGCTTCGACCCACGAAGGTCCGTGCAGATCAATTTCGACTTCGTACTCCCCGGATGAAGGAACCATATCGCCGGAAGTAAACTCGCCATTTACTTTGATCGTGCAGAACAGACCACAACTGACCACAACGCGGCCATTCACGAAGTTCTCAATGGCCTGTGCTGTATCCAGAGCCCCAACGTTTTCGTCATTCGCCCGAATGTAGGTGCGGGCCTGACCAACAAAGTGCCGGGCAACGTCATGCGAATCGCTGCAGCCAACCGGAGTCAGCCGATGCCCGGCGTTCAGCATTCCCATCCAGTCGTCAACCAAACGCATCATATCTGTCTGCTGAGCGCCGGAATTGATGATCTCCATCGCGTTGACCTGCAATTGCCATCCATTCGCGCTGTGTCCAAGGGACGCAAGATGATTTCGTGGATCAAATGGACGGAACTGACTGTGAAGGTCGCGTGCATGATTCAGGATGATTGCCTGAACCGACGGAGTTGATTTGATTGACGCAAAGATTTCTTCCCACGTTTCAGACTTGAAGTTGGGCAGAGGCACTTGCTCTGAATCAACCGGGAAGACATTAAAGTGACCAATCTTTGTCGTGACTTCGTTTCCGATAACCGGAGTGAAGTAGTCGAGCATTTTCATTCGGTGCGCGACGGGAACGAAGTCAATGTGCAGGTTGTGGTCCGTCGCTACGGGAAGTTCGATGGCTTCGCCGGCCAGAGTCAACATTCGTTCTTCAATGGTCGCATCCCCGTGCCGGGAATGTGTAAACGTATGAACGTGCGTATCACAACTGACGAACCCCGAAGTGTCGACCTCGCGAACAAGTTCCATTCTAAGATTCTGTTCCTCGCCTTCGCGAAGGGTCACCTGCGTTTCGGCGATGCCATATTCAGGCCCGCGTCCCGCAATCAAGGTGTACGTGCCAGCTGGCAACAAGATCCGGGCCTGCCCGGTGCAGTAGATCACTCCCGGTCGAACCGCCAGCTCCTGAGAGGTCTCACACCCGGTTGTCATGAGCACTTCCTGGCCCATATCAGTTTCAGGTAAGACAGCTTCCCGCATCACTGTGATCCGACAGGGAATCGCTTTCCCGCGTTCTTCCACAACAACGAGAGTGGCTGTCTGCCGCAGAAACTCAGACCTGGCCTCGCGATGGAGCACAATCTGACTGACGACAATATCGTCTGGCACGGCCGCAGTCGTCGTGATACGCAGCTCATTCACGCCATCCATCAACGTATCAGGCGGAATCGAAAAGAAGGCTACTATTGGGTTTTCGTTGACATGGAGTGCGGCCAGTTTGGTGCCGTTAATGCTGATAAACCAGTTTTGTTTGACGTTATTTTGAGTAACTTCGAGGCACCATTCGTCAGGATTTGCCCGGGCCTCAAACTCAAGAACCAGTTCATGGGATTCGGGTGCAGATTCGAAGTCGGACCATTCGGGTTCGCTGCCATTTCGAAGGTGGTGTCTCGCGTCATCCAGAACTGTCGAAATAGCCTGAGCCAATACGTCATCAGTCAGGTTGAACAGACAACAAAGTGAGATAATGACCAGCACCCAGCGATTGAAACCAGTTTGCATTCGAGCACTTCTCCTGTCCGGCTGCAGGTCATGAAAACGATCCCCGCAGAACAGGATACAGATCAGACGCGTTCACGGCACCATTTCGCAGTGAACGAACTTAAACATTGACAAATCCTTCAGCGCATAGAAAAGCCGTCGCGAAACCCGCACTTCGCGACGGCTCAGACCCCGAAACTGCTCAACTGCAGTGAGTAACGATCAGCTGGCTCAGACCCATTCTACCTGAGCAGACCGCACCTGATTCAGGCAGACCGACCGGCAGTTCCCCACCGGTCTCTTGGCCAGATGAAATCGTTATTGAGCGGCAGTTCCGATGATCAGTTCTTCTTCCTCTTCTGGTATCACAATTCGCGGCGTCACCATCATCATGATGCTTTCTGTCTCGCGACCCACACCACTGTTCTTGAACAGACGACTGATGTAAGGAATCTTGTTCAGGATTGGCACACCAGCCATGTTTCTGCCTTCTCGAAGTCGTTTGACTCCTCCGAGCAGAACCGTTCCACCGTCTGGTACGCTTACCGTGGTTGAGACGTTGATGATTGCAATCACAGGCAACTGGACAGTACCAGATGAGCCGCCACCGGCCTGGCCCTGCTGACCCTGCTGGCCACCCTGTTGACCGCCACCACCGCCACCAAATCCGCCACCACCGCCACCGCCGAAGCCGCCACCGATGCCGCCGAATCCACCAATTCCACCACCGCCGCCGCCGAAGCCGCCGCCACCGCCGCCGAATCCGCCACCACCACCGATGCCACCGATGCCACCACCACCGCCACCGCCGATACCAGCAGCACCGCCGAAGCTTACCTGGGTGAAGGTCTGGATGTCGATAATGTTGGTGAAGTTTGGAGCCAGCGAAAGTCGGACGTAGCGTCGATCAGCAGAGATGACTGCAGTAACGCTCAGGTTGATACCATCCGGGAAAGCCTGGATGATCGGCTGGAAACCAACGGCACCCGTACCAACCACCGGTGTCTGTCCAACGACCAGGTAACGCGTTGTGAAGTCACTGACTGACGCGAATCCACCGTTGAATAGTGTCACCTTCGGAGCAAACATGATATTCGATCGTTCATCGGCCTGAGCGGCCTGAATGAAGAAGAATGCTTCGATGTCACTCAGGATGGCCATACCCATCTGAATACCCGCATCAGGATTGAATCCCCCGAAGTCAGGCACACCCAGTTCGAAAGAGCCCTGACGGAACTGGATATCATAGTCCGTCGTAAACTGACCGGGGGCAGACAGTCCAACGGCCTGTCGGCTGAAATCATCGCGTGGGGAATTCACGCGATTCACAGGGTCAAACAACCCGGTTGTCGTCCCCTGCTGTCCTTGCTGTCCCTGCTGTCCGCCACCGCCGTTCTGGTTACCACCGCGGAGGTCACCGCCCTGGTTGTTGCCACCGTTGCCGCCGTTAGCAGCACCACCCGGGAATGTCAGCTGGCGAGACCCGAAGGCTGGTACTCCTGCTGGATCGCCAAGAGTGTCCTGAACGTTGAAGTCGAAGTCGACACCAATTCGTTCGAAGAAGCGGTCAGACACACTGATGAATCGAACTTCTACGGTGACCATCAGGTCCTGCAGTTTGCGAAGCTGAGTCAGCAGATCCGCAATCTGATCATGTACCGGACCTGTTTGTCGAATGACAAGGCTCAACGTATTTTCACTCGTTGAGATCTGCCCTTCGCCGCCGTCAATGCTCCACGAGCCGGGTTCAACAGTCGTTGTGATCAAATCGATCAGGGCAGAAAAGTCCGTATCCTGGACCCCGGACGAACCTCCTCGACGTGGCGAACCACCAGGCCCGATGGAGACTGCCAGATCATCATTGACCTGGAACAGACCGTTCGAATTGCGATAGGGCTCCAACCCCGTTGGAACGTTCAGAGGATCCTTGGATGTAATCACTTCCCGCGAAACAACCAGATCCGCGACGTTGTAGACAACCGTATCGAACCGAGCTTCCTGATCCATGCGGTTACTGATCATCAGCGTTTCGTTTTCGATCGCATAGACGAGTCCGCCTGCCTGCTCCAGCAGCAGATTCAAAGCACTCTTCAATTGAATGCCGTCCACGTCAATACTGACGGGCTGAGCTGCAGTCAGACCTTCCGTTTCAAGAGCATGGCCCTTGATTCCAATGTTGATTCCGTGATTCGTAGCGATGTGTCGAATCACTTCCGACAAAGGCACGTCATGGAAATGCAGTGAAACTTTCTGTCCGAGACTCTTCTCAATCAGCATCTCGCTCTCAGTTCGATCGCGAGAATCCGCTCGACCAAATCGTTCACGGCGTGCAGTCATTTCCTTCCAGCTTTTTGGAAGAGCGTACTCACCCGCGAAAGGAACGGCGGAGTCTTCGACTTCGTTCAGAACGTTCAGGAATCCATCCGCCTTGCGTTCACGCAGATCTTCATTGAAGGCAATCTGTCGCTGCAGCTTGGCCTTTTCAACCATGATAACAGTGGCAGGCAGCTTTGGATTCAGATCCCGAGCTTTCTTGGCAACCAGTTCTGCTTCAGCATACCGGTGTTCCCGCATCAGCTGATTGAACTCTCCGGTCAGGTCAGCAATCTCCTGCTCGATACGAATCTGAGCCTTTGTCTGACGCTCAATTTCTTCCCGAACGTTGCGATTCTTTGCTTCCTGTGCGTACCGTGGTGCAAGCTGCTCTTTCCACTGACGAATCGAAGTCTGGCTGCGATGGATGTAACCCGACAGCGTCTCAATAGCTTCGGTACTCATCGGTGCCGACTCAACAGTCGCCAGCGTATTATCCAGAATCTGCAGTGCTTCGTCCGGATTCTCTTCCTTCAGTTTCTCTGCTCGGAAGACACTGTTCATGACTTCTGTCCGCAATCGTCCATAACGAACGTCAGACTCTTCAGAGGCAGCTGTCAGAGGATCCGTGTTCGACATAGGTGCCATCGGACCTTCATCGGTGACATCGAAACCCGGAAGATTTTCCTGAGCAGCAACCTGCTGTACTCCGGAATCACCTGCAAGTGATTGCAGCAGATCCTGAAGATTGCGTCGCTTCTGCGGATTCAGTTCACCTGCATTCTGCCAGGCCGATTCGAATGCGGCTTTGGCAGCCGCACGACTTCCACTGCGGTAAAGTGCCATACCTCGCTGGTATGCCGCGTCAGCGGACTCACCTTCAGGGTGAATCACCCCAAAGTCTGCTCCTGCGTCATAGCTGACCGGAGCGATCGTTCCACCCGCAGAAGGCCGTGTCGTTGCGGAACCTTCCGGAGTCATGTCCACAGGACTCCGGAACCCAAACGGATTGCTTTCCTCAGAGTCGTTGGCTGCCAGAGTGGCGTGCCCTGCATTCACGGTTTGCCCCTGACCACGAAGGGCCAGATCGATATCGTTGATGATCAGTTCCGGACGATCGTCGAGCACACCGTAAGTGACATTCAGGTGACGAGCCTCATCCGCCTTCTGGCGAGCTTCATTGAAACGACCAGTCGACAATGCCGCGCGAGCTTCATTCAGCAGTTCTCTGGCTTTGACAGCCTGCGGTGAATTATCGGCCACCGATTGCGAAAACGCAGAGTCGCCGCTTCCGGCCGCAAGTCGTTCAATATCACGCAGGACCAGTGTCGGACTGTCTTCAAAGGTTCCGTAGGCGACATTCAGCTCGGCTGCCTGCTCTGCAAGCTGCTGCGCTTCTGACAGCTTGCCAGCGTCCATTGCCAGTCGTGCCTGCTGAAGCAGGGACGCAGCTTTCTGGTAATCTGCGGAGTGTGACTTTTCCGGAGCTGCAGTATTTGAGCCGGCAAGAAACGTCTTGCTGCTGTCGGCTTTGTCAATGTCAGCGAGAACGTGTTCCGGCCGATCATCCCAGAGCCCCCATGACGCATTCAGTTGCTTCGCCTGAAGTACCCGTGATCTCGCAAGGGCAAAATCACCCGCTGCAAGAGCCTGACGAGCTTCCGTGATGAAGCGCTGGGCCTGTTTCTTCCGAAGCAGGTCGTTGCTGGTGGCGGGCTGCTCTTCTTTTGTCAACGCCTGCTGAGCCGCAGCTGCAGCAAATGGATTCTCAGAAGCAGCTGGTTCGCTATCAGCTTCGATGTCGTCCCATGCAATGGAACCGGCATCCGAAGCTGGCTTTGAATCCAGCGACTTCAAAAACTGAGCTGGCGTTTGCTCATCTGGTCCCCACGTCGTGGAGAGAGCATTCGCAGCTTCGGCAATTCGACGAGCTTCGTCGGTGTTGCCTTCCTGAGCCGCCTTTCGAGCATCCTGCATGAAGCGACGAGCGACGGAGCCGTAGCTGTCACCGCTGGCAGAATCTGTCTGGGCTGACAGCGTTCGAGATGGATCGCCGCCGCTGAACAAATACAGCGACACGGCCATCACCGAAGCGCACGTGATGAGTCCGATGGCCTTGTGCAATGTAGGTTCCTCCTTAAGGAATGCTCAGCGATCTCGTCCTGAGTGACGCTGGCGGTCGTCCATGACCCATTGGCCATGTGGTTTCTGAGTTTTGTCTTTTGTCATATCCGGGACTGAAGCCCCGGACCGCTGGTTCATTATTTCTGTTCTTCAATTGTCAGGCCTGATGTCCCGCAAAAGAGCTTCCCGGGGCGCGAGGTCACGACGATTGAAAGCGGTTGATAGCTCAGGAAATCAGAAAGGGTCAATACGATGAAATTGACTCACCCTGTCTTTTTTTTTCGGATTGGGTTGCCACAGCTCCCCATCGGCAACGCCTGCCGATGGCACAATGACGCCCGACTGAAACCGCCGAATTCACGATCCTCCCACACGCGAAAACAGCGTATCACGCTGCCGAATGCGATCACTGAAGTCACGCAGGAAGGCGGATTTCACGTCGGAATGCCCACAAAGACGCCATCGGAAACCGGGAATCCCCGCCTCAGGACAAAAATTTGCGAGGTTCGCCATTGCAGAGCTCGCGACGGCGCAACACTCAGAGCCAAATGCCAACGCCCCCAGGCATTTGAAATGCCTGGGGGCGTCTTGTCGGCTTCGAATTGATCGGGTCAGTCCGAGCCCGTGTTATGCCAAACCGGCGTTATGGCTGCGCGGTGTTATGGCTGAACGTTCGCGTCCCGCCACTCGTAAACAGCAAGCGAATTCAAACCGCGAATCAGAACCCGACCCTCATCCAAAGCCAGGTGAGCCCAGGTCTCTTCCTGCCCACTACTGAACTCACCGAGCAACTCATATTTCTCCGGATTGGCGCGGATCAGCATCAATGTTCCATTCTGATTGAGACCCAGGATGCGGTCTCCATTTGCAATCATGCTCATGTACTTGCCAACAGGCTGAGATGTCCATTTGCGTTCACCATTCCGAAGGTCGATACAGGTGATCCGCTCATTCTGCAAATGCAGATAGGCATGATCATCAATGATGACGGGGGTCGACATGTAACCCTGAGCGTTGTTCGACCAGGCTTCCGAAACTTCAAATGCATCCTGACTTCGCTGACACGAAAACAACCACGACTGGTTTTGGTAACTGCTGGTGAAGATGGCATCGCCGTACACTGACGGAGTCAGAATATTCATCCCTCGAAAACTGGGGACATCCTGATCCCACAGCACCGATCCGTCGTCTAAGCTGATCCCCGCCAGTTTGGTTCGCGTCTGAACGACCAGCTGCCGGAGACCTCCAATTTCTGCGATCACAGGCGATGAAAACGCGCTGCCCATCATCCCGCCGGAATCCTGTAATGTTCGCCAGATGATTTCACCGTCTGACTTCCTGATGCGAACGAATGATGCGCCAGCCTGAACGTAGAGCGAATCGCCGTCAGGCAACGGGGACGAGACAAAGCCGAATGCAGGCAGCGGGGCCTGCAGGAGCTGAGGAAAATCAATCCGCCAGATTTCTTTTCCGGTCCGGGCCTCAAGGCACACAAGCACATCCCTCATACCACCAACATACAGGTAGGTCCCATCACAAGCCGGTGTGGAGCGAATCCAGCTTCCGTTGGAAGCAGCAAAGAAGGGAACCGTCAGTGCACCTGGCCACTCGACACGCCACAACTGCTCACCGGTTTCCCGATTGAAGGCGATGATGGCTTCGTTCTTGCCGTCGATTGTTTCCGTTGTGAAAATGGCATCACCGCAAACGACTGGCCCGGAATAGCTTGGCGAAAGATCCTTTTTCCAGACTTCGCGCACGACATCTTCTGACAGGGTCGCTGGCCACTTCCGGACATTGAACTGACCATTTCGAAATGGCCCACGCCACTGATTCCAATTTTCTGCAGCCACCATTTCCGCTGCCGACTGGCTGGCTTCCTGACAACGGGCGACCGGGAAAGCCGGAGAAGCAAACACCGCTGAAACCAACAGCAAAACCACCCTCGGGAAAGTACACGGACAGAACTGCATCAGAGCCCCCAATCCAAAAATAGCCAGCGAAGAAAGTCACTCAGGAATGGAAAGTTCGTCCAACCAGCCCCTGAATTTCCCCCGGGAACCGTAACACCGAAAGTTGTTTAACCATCGCTCACTGCAGATCACCCCGGCAGACAGAACTTTATTGCCATTCGTTCCCGCAGTCTTCTTTATTGCGGACACTTCGCAGGTAAAACCAGGCCTGAACATGAACGCCTTCATGTGGTGGCTGGAGTTTGATCTGCCGACGTTCGTACAGAAAGTTGGCGACTTCTTCCGCGGCATCGAGTTCATCCAGTTTTCGGAGATCCACAGAATACAACTCACCGCAAATTGAATTGCCTGTTTGTCCCAGCGAATCTACTTCCACGAGACCCGGATATTCTCCGAGATCAAAGAGCCTGTACTTCGGCTGGGTGGTCGCCGGCCCGAGGTAGATTTGATCATTCAGCAAAAAGTGAAGATCATGCCCCCGTTTGAGCGATCCGTAGACAAAAATCTGAGTCGTTTTCGGGTTCATAGTTCGCGTCGGCATACAACAGACTGAAGGTACTTCGAAGTGATGAATGAGCACACAACCGAACTGCGTGTTCGTTATAGTGAAACAGATGCCATGGGATTTCTCCACCATTCGAACTACCTGACCTACTTCGAAATTGGTCGAACCGAATTGTTTCGTGCCCAGGGCGGCAGTTACCGTCGCATGGAAGAAATGGGGCACTTCCTGGTGGTTGCGAAGGTCAATGTCCATTTTCGGCGTCCCGCGCGATACGACGATTTGCTGACCCTGACCACGCGAATCGATAGAATTTCGCCTGCCAGGATCGAGCATTCGTACAAGCTGTACCGGGGCGAAGAACTACTGACAGAAGGTAATTCTGTCATCGCATGTGTGGACACCAATGGTCAGTTACAGCGAATCCCTGACGATATGATCGATGTCTCATCGAGTTAGGAATGGCGTCCCGATACGATCCGGAAACCACGAAACGCAGCGCAAGCTTTGAGCTGAACTGCAAATCGCCCGATTTACCGACAACTTGCCCCAGGAATCGAAGCCGCCTCCCATGGTTGGCATCGCCGCGTATCACCGCCCACAAACTTGACTCAACCTTCCTGAATTACCCGCTCCCTGGAAAGCCAGGCAAGCTGTTTGACAATTACCTATCCCGGAACATAGGTTGCGCAGAAGTTTTGGGCGGGCTTGGAGGCTTTTCTGTGCCTTCATTCCGCCCTGATGTCGGTCACGACTGACCGGCGAGCGTTTCAGTGCCCCCGACGGAGGATTTGAGAGATGTATCGTTTCGGAATTTTGATGGTTAGTGCGGCATTGCTGCTGACTAACTCGGCGGAAGCAAAGAAGAAGAACAAGTGCTGTGCATCACCGTGCGGCCACGTCGTGTACTCATCCTGTGGTGGCTGCAACGTCCAGCCTGTTAGCTACTCAAGCTGCCACGTACAGCCATCCTGCGGCAGCTGCCATTCGGCTCCTGTCTACCACGCCAGCAGCTGTGGATCTTCATGCGGCACTGTCAGCTCATGTGGTTCATCATGTGGCACCGTTAGCACATGCGGATCTTCATGTGGCAGCTGCCATTCGGCTCCTGCTTGCCACGCCAGCAGCTGTGGATCTTCATGCGGCACCGTTAGCTCATGTGGTTCGTCATGTGGCAGCTGCCATACGGCTCCCGTACACTGCGCAAGCAGCTGCGGATCTTCATGTGGCACTGTCAGCACATGTGGATCTTCATGTGGCGCTGTTAGTTCCTGCGGTTCTGCCTGTGGCGCAGCTGCCCCATCATGTGCTGGCGGATGTCCTGCAGTCAGCGCACCGGCCGCAGCTCCAGCTGAACCTGCACCAGCTGCAACCGCTCCTGCCGTGGAAGATGCACCAGCACCTCCAGCAGAGGTGAAAGCTCCAACCGCCTGATCATTTCGATCGAATATCGCATGACTGCGATCAGAAAGATCACGTAGAGACGTTGATCCAAAGCGGCAGGGATGCCGCTTTTTTCATGCGCTTGCTCCATTCAGAGCCGGATTCCTGGCTATGCGAGTCCGAAAATCGGGCAGATCCACGGAGCCCCGAAACGTGTTCAACCTCAGAAACAGTCAGCGTTAACTGCAGTGTTTACCGTGCATTTCCGGCGGGATCTCCCATCCTCATTTCTGAAGGGTCGATTGAATGCTGCGTTGGTTTCCGTAGACTATTGAAGGACGTATCAGTGACTTTTGTCGGCGCGGCATTGTCATGCAGGGCGTCCCTGTCGATGAATCTCCCACCTGAAATCCATCCTCTTTTCCAGATAGTCAATCCACCGAAATCAGGCCGGCGCGACCATCGGTGTTGTCTTTCCCTCATTCACGCTGCTGACTAATCCGTTTCAGCGAAGGGTTCAGTTTGATGAAAGCTTTTGTGCTCACTCTGCTGGGTGTTTGCCTCATGTGTCCTTCCGTTCTGAGCGAAGACTGGCCGCACTGGCGCGGACTTCGAATGAACGGCCTGTCGGGAGAGGCCTCACTTCCGGACAGTTGGTCCCCGAAGGGTGAAAACCTGCTTTGGCGAAAAGAGGAATACGGAACTCGATCCAGTCCCGTGGTCATGAACGGCCGCGTTTATCTGGTCTGTCGTGCATTCCCCGAAACAACCAAAGAAGGCGAGAAGACTGTTTGTCTGGATGCTGTCACTGGTGAATTACTCTGGGAAAGTATTCACAACGTTTATCTCTCGGACGCTCCGGCAGAACGCGTCGGTTGGTCGAGTGTGATCTGCGATCCGGATTCAGAACGAATCTACGTTCTGGGGCTCGGATGCGTCTTTCAGTGCCTCGACGCAAAGACTGGAAAAATCTATTGGGAACGCTCGATGAGCGAAGAGTTCGGAATGCTTTCCACCTACGGTGGCCGAACGAACTTCCCGGTTGTTTTTGAAGACCTGGTAATCATCAGCGGCGTGATGACCGGCTGGGGAGAGACGGCTGTTCCTGCGCATCGGTTTATCGCATTCGATAAGATCACAGGAGAATCTGTCTGGTTCATAAGCACACAGCCCAAGCCCAAAGACACGACCTACAGTACCCCCGTGTTCGCCCGATTCAATGGTCAGGACGCGATGGTCGTTGGAGCCGGAGACGGGGCGATTTACGCCTTGCAGCCACGCACCGGGAAGATTATCTGGAAATATCAGGCCTCTACCCGAGGCTTGAATACAACGCCCTTGGTTGATGAGCGAGGGATCGTTTATTGCGGGCACAGCGAGCAGAACGCGAATGACACGACCATTCTGGGTTCCATTTTTGCCTTTGACGGTAATACCACAGGAGAAGTCAAAGAATCCGATCTGCTCTGGAAGCAAATGAAACGCACTGTCGCACGCAGCACTCCAGTCAAGCTGGGCGATCGAGTCTACTTTATCGAAGATGGTGCGAACCTGGTCATCGTTGAAGCGGCCACCGGCAGGATCGTTGGTGAAAAGAAGCTGGGCCGAATCATGTTCGGCAGTATGGTTCACGGTGACGGAAAATTCTATGCCATTGAGAACACCGGACGATCGTACATCCTGAAGCCCTCGGACAAAGGCGTTGATATCATCAGTCAGACCCGTCTGTCGCAGGGTGAAGAAGTATTTGGTTCTCCGGCAATTTCGGATGGTCGTATCTATATCCCAACCATCGAAGCGCTGTATTGCGTCGGACTGGAAAGCGCCGCCAAGCCTGTTGAGAAACCTGCGCGACCACGGCTCAGACTTTCAGTCTCTGGTGGCGCCGGTTCTGGCGGAAATCGGACGGCTGAAATTGCAACCATTCTTCTCACACCGGTCGAAAACCTGATCAAGCCAGGTGAAACACTTCAGTTGTCGGTTCGAGCCTATGACGAAAAAGGACGGTTCCTGAAGGAAGTCACAGAGGCCGATATCACTGTCGAAGGCGGAGGAAGCGTCAGCAACAAGCTGCTCTTTACCGCGCCGGATGGAGACGCTCCAGCAGCCGTGACCCTGAAAGCGACGGTCGGCGATCTGACCGCCAGTGCGAGAGTCCGTGTCATTCCAGCCCTGCCATGGAAGTTCGATTTCAATGATGGCAAGGTTCCTCCCACATGGATTGGAGCCAACTACCGACATAAACCCGCGAAAGTCGAAGGCGAAGACGTACTCGTAAAGATCAGCACCATTCCTCTCGGTACACGCAGCCAGGGTTGGATGGGATGGACCGATCTGCATGACTACACAATTCAGGCTGATTTTCTTGCGACGGAAACAGACGGTCGGCTGCCGGATATGGGTCTCGTGAATCAGCGCTACACGCTCGATCTGCAGGGATCTCAGCACCTGCAGATTCGTTCGTGGACACCTCGACTGGAATTGCGTTTCGCGAGAACTGTCGACATGCAATGGTCTGCCGGAACGTGGTACACCATGAAATTCCAGAGCGAAAACAAGGACGGCAAAGCCATTCTGCGAGGTAAGATCTGGCCAAGAAACTCATCTGAACCCACGGAATGGCAAATCGAAGCAGCCGACGAAACACCAAATGTTATTGGCAGTCCGGGAATGTTTGGTAAGTCATCGGATGCCGAATTCTATATCGATAATGTTCAGGTGTACGCAAACTAGCAGAACAAGAGTCAAACGAGCCGGGCATGAGGAAGATGAACCTTATCGCCCGGCTCAACCATAAAGGAAATCCATATGCATCATCCAACGAATCGCAGCTTTGCAATTCAGTTCACCACAATGCTGTCAGCCATTCTGGCACTCTCAATTGCAACTGCGGAAGACCCTACTCAGTTCGTGCGTGAATCCATCAGCAAGATGAAGGTTGGCGCGAATGACTGGCCACAATGGGGTGGCACAACCCATCGAAACAATTGTCCGGACGCGAAGAACGTACCCACCGAATGGGACGTTGACAGTGGGAAGAACATTCGCTGGAGCATGAAGCTGGGCTCCGAAACCTATGGAAACCCGGTTGTTGCCAACGGTAAGGTCTATGTCGGGACAAACAATGGCAATGGCTATCTGGAGCGTTACCCCAGCTCCGTCGACCTTGGATGCCTGATTTGCTTCGACGAAAAGACCGGCGAATTTCTCTGGCAGCACAGCAACGAAAAACTGCCAACCGGACGCGTCCATGACTGGCCCCACCAGGGCGTCTGTGCCGCGCCCTATGTCGATGGGGATCGGCTCTGGTATGTGACGAATCGCGGAACAGTTGTGTGCCTGGACACAGAAGGATTTCATGACGGCGAAAACGACAGCCCTTTCGTGAATGAAACGGTACCTGACGACAAAAAGGAAGCGGACGTCATTTGGGTACTCGACATGATGAAAGCTCTGAGCGTTTCGCAACACAATATGTGCAGCTGCTCGCTGACCTGTGTGGGTGACATGCTTTTCGTGAATACAGGGAACGGAGTGGACGAAGGGCACGTTACAATTCCGGAAGAACGCGCTCCCAGCTTTATCTGCATCAACAAGAATTCAGGCAAGGTTCTCTGGACGGACAACTCCCCAGGCTCCAACGTTCTTCATGGGCAATGGTCGTCACCAGCCTACGGCGTATTCAACGGCGTCGCTCAGGTACTGTTCTGCGGTGGCGACGGATACCTTTACAGCTTTGCTGCAGAAGGAAAGAACGGTAAATCAGACCTTCTCTGGAAGTTTGACTGTAATCCGAAAGACTCGATCTATCTTCTGGGGGGTCGAGCGACAAGAAACCACCTGATCGCAACACCTGTGATTTACAATGGATTGGTTTATGTGGCTGTCGGCGAAGACCCTGAGCATGGCGAAGGAAATGGACACCTGTGGTGCATCGATCCAAACAAAAGAGGCGATGTCAGTCCCACTCTGGTCTACAACTCAAAAGAACCTGAAAAGCCAATCGCTCACAAGCGACTTCAGGCGCTGATCGAAAAAGAAGGCGACTTCGAACGCGATAATCCCAATTCTGCAGCGGTCTGGCATTACGTCGGAGCAGATACAGAAGAATGGGAAACGACCATGCACCGCACATGCGGGACTGTCGCAATCAAGAATGACCTGCTGTTCATTCCGGACTTCAGTGGCCTCGTGCATTGTCTTGACGCAAAGACGGGCAAACCGCACTGGACCCACGATATGTTCGCAGCCTCCTGGGCGTCGCCATTGATCGTGGAAGATCGCGTCTATATCAGTGATGAAGACGGCGACATTTCGATCTTCAAGTTGTCTGCAGAAAAAGAACTTCTCGGAGAGTTGAACATGGGATCGTCCGTTTACACTTCTCCTGTTGTGGCGAATGAGACGCTGTTTATTGCGAACCGAAATCAGATCTTCGCGATTCAGAATGGTGCTCAAAGTGACCCGGCTGAATAAGTTCTGCTGAATCAGAACGATCAAAAAATAAAGCCCGACACGAAATGTGTCGGGCTTTTTCTATTGATGGCACTGTTGGCGGCAGTCCGCGCAATTTATTGCACAGTACCGGGAATCTGATGAATCTGCTGAACCAGATAGGTCGCTCGCCCGCGCGAATCCAGTTGGGCAGAATCAATTTTCCCCTGCACCTGAATCACTGAACCGGGGGAGATTTGTGCCAACTGCTGCGGTTGCAGAATCAGCGTCAAATCTCCCTGAAACGTATCATCCGCGGCGGGATTGTATTTCAGGCTCCAGGTACCGTTTTCGTCCTGCGACAATAATCCCTGCAGCCATCGGTACCCATTGACATCAAAACCGTACGAAACCGGACGCGATACCGTACTGGCCAGGACGAACTCCGGGCCAGAGTCCGCAGGGGTTTCGGAGCTGCCGGGAATGACCATCGCGCCAGGGCCACTCGGAAAGTTGTCATCGTAGAAGGAACCGCCGCCGCCGGCTGGATCTTTCGGCTTCGGCACAGGATCTTCGCCGAACATGTTGCCCCCCGAAGTGGAACCCGTTCCACCGGAAGGATTCGACCACGTATCCTTCGGGTCATCTTCGTACGTCGAAGTCGGGCTTCCGGGTGAGTAGGGAGGGGCATCTGATTGCGGCACGACCAGCGTACCCGGCGAACCGTATGCCGGGGCTCCATACATCTGCGGAACCTGGTTTTGCGGGTACTGGTACTGTTGAGGATATTGGTAAGACGACGGACCGTACATGTAGCCGGAGCCCATCGGCTGCATACAGCCAGTAGCAGACACTAAAAGGCACGGCAGTGCCCAGTAGCCGTAAAATCTGGACATCCTGAAACTTCCCTGTGGTAAACGCGCGGCGAGGAAGGATAGGCGACGCAAGACACCGCAGAGGCTGGGCGTAGAGACGTCGGCAGACGGGTAATCTGAGAAAGGTGAAAGGACGCCGACGCTCCAGGAACATCAGCCTTTTCTGCGACCAGCAATCACTGAGTCGCAGAATTCACCGGTGGTTTACCGAAACCCGCAAATTGTGTCCAGATGATTTTCGGATCAGTCAACTCCGACGTTGTGCTCAATACTCCGAGCTTCGTCTGACATCCAGTTCTGCTTGAACCAGGGATCCGGATCCTTCTCTATACGCCTCCCCGTTCTGCCTATTTTCCCAACATTATCCCAGTCTTCGTTCAAGGCATCCATTGCGTCCTCATTGTCAAACTCGGCAGGCTGAGCAAGTCTGTCGATCAGGCAGCCAGTTGACGAAATTAGTAAACCTGCAACGATGCCAAGTCGAATGCTACGGAACATGACGCGAGTCCAGTTACTGGAACGGAGGCAGAATTCATGAAGCTTGCACCGGAAGTCTTCAGTATCTGTTCGTTTGCGCCCAGACGGAAACAACCAGCAGGAACGATTTCATGACGTCTCTGGATATTTTGATCGTTGCGCCGCATCCCGATGACGCGGAAATCAGCGTGGGTGGCCTGATTGCATCTTCCCGACGGCAGAATCTGCAGGTCGGTGTTCTGGAACTGACAAACGGCGAACCAACTCCCCATGGAAGTCTGGAAATCAGGCGGGCTGAAACGGACGCAGCAACCCGGATTCTCGATATCCGGTGGCGTGAAAGCCTTGGCTTACCCAACCGCTCCCTGCAGCCAACGCTGGAAGCCCGTCGCAAGCTGGCTGAGGTATTTCGGCGAACCCGGCCCAGGACTATTCTGGCCCCGTACTGGCAGGACGCTCATCCGGATCATGTGGCAGCGAGTGCCCTATGTGATGACGCACGATTCTGGTCGAAACTCAGTCGTTCGGACATGGATGGTGAGCCCTACTGGCCACCAAAACTTCTTCATTATTTCAGCATTCACCTTCGAATCCACCCTGCTCCTTCCGTCGTTATAGATATCTCGGAAGACATCGAATCCAAGATGCAGGCAGTGGAGTGCTATAAGAGTCAGCTGGTAACTGGACGTGACCAGACTTTCCCGACCGTCATCGACGATATTCGTGATCGAGCTCGATACTGGGGCTGGTCCATAGGAAAAGCTTACGGCGAACCGCTGATGAGCCGTGAATCCATCGGTATCGACGGATTGAATGTGCTCGTTTAATCCAGGCCCGCTCTGTGTTAACTTAACCTAACAGTCTGTCGAAAAACGGGACTGGCTCAAGCAGGAGACCTTAAAACGCAACGGTTTCCAGTCGTCCTGCGTGCCTGTCCTGATTTTTCAACGGACAATTAAGCCTAACGACGGCGACGACGAGGGCGCGGCCGAAACTCCGGTTCCACATCTTCAATGATTTCAACCTCATCGACGACCTCAACCTCATCGATGACATTGATCACTTCGACGTCTTCGACAAACTCAATCACCTCAACGTGTGGCACATCGTCTTCGCAAAGATCGACAACCTCGACATCGTCAATGACTTCGATCACATCGAAGGAATCAACAACCTCAACTTCATCGACAAGCTGGATCTCGTCACTGACAGACTCTGCGGCGATGATTTCGACATCATCCAGTTCATGCACATCGTCTGCAATCTGAACGTCGTCCACGACGAGGATCTCGTCACCTGCCGGAATAACGCCAGCATCATCAACCTCGGCAAGCATATGATCCGGGAACACATAGCCTGACCCGGGGTGTTGCGCCACAATCGCGTCCGGATCTTCGAACCGGCGAGCGTCGTCAAGCTCTATGACCTCGTCAACGACTTCGACGGCAACCTCGACGTCGTCAACGATTTCAACAACGTCAACATCAACAGAACAAATGTCGTCTTCGTCAACAATTTCGATGACATCGTCATTTGGTGAAGCTGTCACTGTCTCATCGACAAACGCAGGCATTTTTCTGCCAGCGACTTCACCTTTGCGTGGACCCTTCGCAGCTGGCTGAACGTTCTCGTAAAACTGAAACTGAACGTCTCCAATGGCAACACGCATGCCGTTCGTCAATTGGTGCTCTCGTTCAACTCGAGCACCATCAACCCAGACTCCGTTCATGCTGCCGAGATCACGAATAAAGAACAGGTGATTCACCTGAACCAGAGCGCAGTGCATGCGAGAGATTTTCGAACTGAAATCCAGAACAGAGTCACATTCCGGGCTGCGTCCAATGACAACAACGGCACGATCAATCGGTATCTGTCGCCCTTGATTCAGAGGGTGAAGCAATGCAACCATGTCGAGCAGTCTGCAGCGAAAGTAATGAAAAGAAATGACCTCAACTGGGGCGATTCTGCCGACTTCAAAGTATCAGTGCCACTGAAATTGAGCCACAACAGCAGGAAATCGGCGAAACGCAGTATCAGGTGAGGCGGATTTCGGCGCGTGGCCAGCCACGTTTCCAATATCAGACCGGCAACTTCTACATCGCCCGGTACTCCGGCCCACCCAGAAGAACTTTTCCCGAGACGGACCGGTTTGGTACAAACAGAACAACGTAGGTGTTACGACCATTCTGAATGTTCACGGGGATTCTGAGTGGATCCCTTTGCCCGGCGGTGCGAATGCAGACTTCACTATCACCTTCCGGCAACTGTGTACGGGCAACTTCAATTCTGGCTGGAAGAAGGCGCCAGGATCGAAGGTCCGGACGCTCCATTGCTTCCCAGATGACGCCTCCAATATTCACGGCCAGATCGACAAGGCTGTTGCGTGTCACATCCTGAGATTCCTTGACCGCATAGACCGCACCCTTCTTCACTATTCGGCGAGCAATCGCCCGGGCAATTTCCTGATCACGGTGTGTGCGATAACTGTCCACGGCCGCCTGATTGAGATCCACAAGCGTCAAAAACGTCAAAGGGATGCCTTGCGACGGGAGGTGGTGCCCGGCGGTTTGAACATTTCCCGTGAGGAATCCAGCGGGTGGTGTGTCCGCGCTGACAACGGGATGACCAATCTGAACGGGAGCAATGGTAGGAGGAAGACTATGTTTGCCTGTCGCACTCAGAATCCGATCGGCCAGCAATAATGCTGTCGAAGTCGGTTCAGCGGACTCGCTTTTCCATTCAGGTGCCTGACCGACCATTGCAATGACATGAACAGCTCCCCACCCGGCTGGGCATTGCATTCCGAAGCCACCCGAATCAGCAACAGCATCGCGATCTGCAAATTCTTTGTTCCAGACGCCGACTTGATTTCGGGCCGTTTCGGCTAAGTCCTGTCGAAGAATGCTCTCTGACATCACAGCGGTTGTCAGATACGCAGCCATCGCCAGTGGCTGCAGAGAAGCGCTGGATGTGAGAGAATCAACACCGCCCGTTCCGTGCAGTGTTTCATGGCTTGCCACACGGACAACGCTGGATTCATCGCCCGGCGTACTTTGGTTTCCAGCAGCCTTTTGAGAGGCTGCGACCAGTGTTTTCAATTCATCGTTGCATCTTTTTGTAACCTGAGTCGCGTATGCAAACGAATCCGTGCCATTACTGACAAGGCTGCTCAGCAACAGAATGTTGTCCACCATCAGCCGCTCGTAGTCTCTTCCGGACCATGCAATTGCATTTTCATCGCTCAGGAATGCAGTCACCTGCTCGCCGGCATCTTTTTGCGTGAGGTAGTCCAGCTTGAGCCGCACTTCGCGGAGGGCACTCTCACATTCCTGAGCATCGCCATCAGCCAATGCGACGATGGCATGATCAAGAGTCAGCAGTTCCTTTTCGGCTCCACGAGATTCCAGAGACCTCGTGAGTTGCTCGCGGGAGTCAGCAAGCTGACCTGCTTCGAAGTAATGTACCGCAGCCAGGTGGGATTTCTGCCATGAATGGCAACCGGTCAACAGAATGCAGTTCAACACACAGGAGACACGAAACAACTTTGCGATGGAATTCATACCCCGCATGCTTCGCGATTGCAGTGACTGGTCATTCTTCATGAGTCACGACCAAACAACACCCCCTGTGAATGCACAGGCGAATTCATTTCCGGAGGGCACATTCAACCAGAACTGCCCTGAAGCAATTTAGTAGTGCTTGATCTTACCCAGAAGTGATTTGTGGTAACCCTTCCGCAATTCAGCAGATTCCTTGATTGATTCACCTGTGTGGATATTCAGCAGATCCAGCGTCAATGTGTAGTTTCGCTGATAGTCACCGTTGCTGTTCGTTGTGCCTGAGGTAATGGTCGCAAACAACAGATAGTCGAACGGCTGATCCACACGTTCAAGAGCCGCCTGCAGCTCTCGCTGTCGCTCCGGCAGAAAAAGAACTTCCGGACGACAGCGACATTCACCCATCGCTGCTTCAACATAACGGCGGCTGATCATCCGAAACTGGTCGTGACTGCTGACCTGCGAATCAATCTGCTGGTAGATCTGTTCACGAAAATCGCCGATTTCTTCGCCACTCTTGTTCTCAACACCAACAAAGCAGACCGTCCGTTTTGGGCAGGCATCATTGCCCGCAATCGTCAGATGCGACGCTTGATGAATCGTCGACATGGACCGACCCATCAGTCGAGCCACAGATTGCTCCACCAGTGGCTTCCATGTCTCCGCGCCGGCAGTATGGCTACCAACCATGTCCTTATCATCGGAGTCGAGAACATGGGCATGCTGAGTATTTCGGCAGCCGGTAATTGCAAGGGAAAGCCCCAGCAGAAGATTGAGACCAGACATCCGAGTGAACAGCATGGCTCACGAGACTCCATTCAATTTTGGCCCTGGCAGAAGCAATGGCTCCTGAATTTTCGGCGAAGGATAAGTCAATGCCCCGATTTCGACCAAGGGCAACAGCCGCCATCAATTCAGACTGCTGTTGTTCAGCGATTTCGTAGTTCTGGAAATCGGCAGAACCTGCGCGGATGTCGATTTCTCCGGACTCATTTCTCTGTGGACTTATCTGTCAGCTTAAAACGCTTCGACCTCCGGAATTGTGCCGTCGAAGGAAGAGATCTGCGGAGAACTCAGCGCGTTTGACGCAGAAACAGACCTGGCTGGAACCGGCGAAGCCTGTGTGAAGACGGGATCCGGCGTTGGCGAGAGGCCTCCTGCGGCAGCCGGAGCGGGTTTCGGAGTTGGGGTGGGGCCGTTGTCATTTACTTTGATGCTGCCTGGTACAACCGACCATCCCTGTTGCAGGAGTGGATCAGATTGAATCACAGAGTGCACCGACGGCATTTGCCCAACAATGGTTGGCGATCCTGCAGGACTTCCGGAAACATTCGGAACTGATGCTGACAATGAAGCCTGTTGCACGGGGTTCCCCGCGACCGACATGCCAGATGCCGGGATTGCCGAAGTCATAGACAGCATCGTTGGCGTTTGCTGCAGAGCACCTTCGCTGATCGCTTGCGGCGACATCATCGCCATCTGGTCAGTTACGTAAGGAGACTGGGCGACCTGCGAAGGCATTCGCTGCATTTGTGCAACTTGCTGCTGGAACTGCATCTGCGCAATTTGCTGACCCGTACTGGGTGGCCCGAAAACTGTCTGTTGCCGCGGCATCTGGTACGGATGGACACCGCGGGCCATCGCTGTGGATGCGACTGCATGGTTTGGTCCTGCTGACTGAGCGGCCATTGCCATTCTTGAATGGACATCGGGCTGATTCCAGTCCGCTCGAAGTGACTGCTGATACATCGCAATCGCCTGATCGGGACGTCCTGCATCCTGATAATACTGCCCCAGGTGAGCAAGCGCAGTCGGGTGGGCTGGATTCACCTGAAGTGCCCGTTGAAGTGACTGGGCTGCTGCGTCCTGTTGCCCCATTTCCCGCTGCAACCAGGCAAGTTCAACGTGCGATTCAGGAACATAAGGTTGAGTCGCCGCCCAGGTCTGCAGCAGTCCAACCGCCTCCTGTCCACGACCGGTTGATGCCAGCATTTCTGCCATTCCGTGATAGGCTGGCTGGTGCGATGGTGAGATCGTCAGCGCCTGGCGATAGAGCTGTTCCGCACCGACGGTGTCCCCCATCTTCCAGCGGGCCTTCGCCAGGTTCGCCATGTAATCGGGGTTCGTCGGATCGTTGTACAGAGCCTGCTGGAACTCGGAGGCAGCAGCCTGATAATTGCCTTGTTCGTAGTAGCTTTGACCAGACGAATTCACCACGTAGCCATTCATGGAATAACAGCCGGCGAACGTCACTGAGCCGAGAAGGATCGCCATTTGGCGAGTCAGCTTTCGCAATACGTGCAGACGCATGGGGCGAGGCTTTCAGGAGATGAGCAATTGATTGCGGAGAGCATGAGAAGTGAGAGAGGGTGCTTCCGCAGGAGGGAGAGTTGAAAGATACGGCCGCTGAACTTTCACGGCAATGGCGAACCTGCAGTGAAAAGGGATGAAGTTTTCTGACGAAATCAGTTGGCGACCGATGGACCGGCAGATCTCGCCAGTGTGAAGTCGACACCTGAGCGCGAAAAGCGACAGCAGGTTCCTCAGTACTGCGCCTGAACTGGCTGAACAGAACTTGTCGCTGGATCGTACTGTTGAAGGCTTTGGTTATACTGGGATTCCAGCTGTTGAAGCTGCTGATCGTAGGCCGCAAGAGGGTTAGGGGCGACAACAGGTTGACTGTTGGCGCCAGCAGTCGTTGTCGCATACTGCAGTTGCATTTCGTTCTGCCACTGTTGCGCTGGCAACGTGCTGGCTGGCTGCGAAAACATGGCACCATTTCGAGTCACTGATGGCTGAACTACGAAATTCTGAGCAACTGGATTCTGCCCGACGGGATTCGGAGTGCCGATCATTCCGTTCGGCATGAACTGGCCACCTCCGCCCAATGAAGGACTGGAAGGTGCAGGATAAGTCTGGCCTGTTTCGGAAGGCATCCCTGAAACTGTAGTCTGCATGGATTCAGGATTGGGTTGATTCACAGGGAACAATGCTCCCGGTGCTGCATT
This sequence comes from Planctomycetaceae bacterium, assembly GCA_041398825.1. Classification (NCBI taxonomy): domain Bacteria; kingdom Pseudomonadati; phylum Planctomycetota; class Planctomycetia; order Planctomycetales; family Planctomycetaceae; species Planctomycetaceae bacterium. The sequence continues at coordinate 25,495 of JAWKTX010000021.1, forward strand.
CAGACCTGCGAGTAAAGGATTTGAGCCTGCATGTATCGGTACCACAGTGCCAGTCGCCTGAATTAACGGGTTTTGACTTCCGCTTGGCGATTCGCCTGTGTTTGGGATAGCGGCTGTATTCGGAATGGCAGAAGGGGTGGTTGGATTTCCAGCGACGATTCCGGCACCGGGACTCTGCGAGAGACTTGCCTGAAAGGCAGGAACAGGACCTGCCGCGGACGAATTTGCCATAAACCCTTCGCCCCCCATTGATGGCTGACCATAGACTGTGGCCGGCATGACGATCGGCGCCTGTGCGGTTTGAACGTTCACAGATTGCATGGCGTTGCTGGCTTGAACGGCGTCCGCCGCCTGGGCCGACTGCGGCCATCCAGCGGGTTGCATCATCTGCGAATTTGAAGCCACTGCCTGATGGACCATTGGCGTCGGTATTGTGTTTGCGCGGTCGACGTCCTGTTGTGTCAAAGCAGCAGGAACGGCCCCCGACAGTGAATTCTGATAGCCCGGTTGGGAAGTTTGCCCCGCCACCCATGGATTGACGGCCGTTGAGGCAAGGTGACTGGCCGGTGGAGCCGAACGACGACGACGCTCTGCTTCTGCTTCCAGTCTCTTTTGCTCTGCCAGTGCCCTCACCTGCTCAAAACTTGCCCCCTGAGGAACCGAAGTATTTGCGATGCCGCTGGGTGAACTATCCCCATATACCGGCTGAGATAAAGTCGGGCTGGTCGCCACCTGCAGCTGTGATTCCAGTCTTTGCATCTGCATTGCAACCTGATTTGCCGGGTGGAGTTTCTTCAATTGCTCTTCAGCAGCAGAACGGTCGCCCTGCCTCAGCGCAAGCATAGCCAGGTTTTCCTGAGCCTTTTCATGTTGGGGGTTCTGCTCAACGGCTCGAGTCAAATAGCTGGACGCTTCGTGGAATCGATTCTGAAGCAAATACGAATAACCAAGATCATTCAGCAAACCGGCGTCCTGTGGACGGGAGCGGAGCGCTTGTTTGTAATGATATTCTGCGTCTGACCAATTCTGCCTGAGGTCGGCAATCATGGCGATTCCATGATGCGCCGTGGCATTCGACGGATCGCTGTCAAGAACGGACTGAAACGCATTTGAAGCGTCATCCAGTCGGTCCTGCTGGATTGCCTGAATTCCCGATGCCACAAGTTCGTCAATTCTCGCCCTCGAAGCAGGCGCGGGTGTACTCAGCGCAGCATCCTCACGGGAATCCAGCGAAGCAGTGGGAACGACAGACTCAGGCGTCGGTTCTGTTGCATAGTCGTAGGCACGCGTATTCGAACCGAATGGCAGCCATGCGAATGAGTTTTGGCTGGCAGTCTGGCATCCCGAGAGACCCAGGATGACAAACAGGCACAACCAGCGAGATGATTCTGGCATGGTAGGCTTCCGCGATGGAGAACTGGATTGAGGCGTCGAGCGTTGAATCCGCGACACATCGACCGAGTGAAGATGGGAGGAACAATTGAAGGGATTTGCCGAATGGCGGGAGGAGATTTGAGATGAGAAACCGGCTTATAGCCAAAACTGCTGGTTCGTGTCGAGACGAAGTCCGTCGACCTTGCTTCGCGATAAGCACAGGGATTCCGGAATGAGTAAAACCATGCGGAACGCCGCCTGACGACGCCTAACACCTTACTGTCTTTAAGGTTGCGATCGGTTTACCCTGATAGCCGGGTACGCGCTGTGCACGACACAACGATATCAGACGACGACGGCGGTCATTGCGATGGATCCTGCAGACAGGATTTCTCAAAAAACCAGGTCTGGAACTATTCGTCAGGACGCTTCATGAGTTTTCGATGGTTTGAGACTCGAAGAAGCGATCCCGGATGGGCAATTTCAGCAGACAACATGTCACCATCGAAAACAGGCAGCCTCGGTGGAGGCTGCCTGCGAATTGCAATTGTGCTGTTCGTATTCAATCAGATCCCAAAACTACTTATTTAGAATCCGAATCCACCCCCACCACCGCCGCCACCACCACGGTTGCCCTGGTTCAGGCGAGTCTGTCGAAAGCGTCCATAATCCTGTTCGCCTTCCATCGAGTTGATTCCATTGCTGTAAGGCTGAGAGACAACGGTCCTTTGGTCGGCGTCCGGATTGCCCAGATCAGTCAGCACGCGAACAACGATATCCCGGCGGGCTCGATCGATTTCCGGGTCAGCATTATTCCTTGACCGCTGAACAATCACCGGGAATGGTGAGGAGCTCATTCTTGCGGCAATCTCAGCAATATGGTCACGCCCGTACGGCGTCAGCTCACTGCTGTCATGCATGAACTCGTTGTAGTGAATAACGAAGTCAGCAGCCTCACCATTGGTCTCCATCATGTGCCAGTGGGCGCGACTGATGGAACCAAGTGGCATGACATCCGGGACCGCCATAGAACGCGGTGCGACCGGCATACTGCATCCAGCGACAATACCACAGGCGGAGGCGAGCAAGAAATATGCCCGAGTTGATCGGTAGAAACGAATCATGTGGAGCTCTTTCTCTACTGAGGCTGATTACTTCGACCAGCTTGTGTTCTTGACCGAAGTACCCTGAGTACTGTCTTCCTTACGGAACATCGAAGCCATTCGAGTCCGCAGCGACGGCTGCTGTTCAACAGAAGCCGGCGTCATCGAGTTGTATTGCGACTGATAGTTGTTCGGAATCGGCGGCAACGGAGGTGCTCCGGATGGCTGTGGCATCGGCGTTGGCTGAAAATTCTGAACTGGTGGTGCCGAATAGTTTGGTGACGGCGGAGCAGAGAAATGCTGCACAGGCGGAGCCTGGTAATTCTGAACAGGTGCCGAAGGCATGGACTGCCCGACGCCGGGACTCATAAACGAATTACCATACCCCATGCCATAGGATCCCTGTGCAGGAGGAAGTGAACATTCAGGCTGTGGACCTGGCGACAACATCATGCCACCATTGCCCGCTCCGAATCCACCTCCAAATCCTCCGTGAGTTGCCCCTGGATTATAAAGGCTGTACCCCTGTGGCGTTCCATAGGTCGCCCCCGTTCCGTACGGCGGAATCTGGTAGACATTTGTGTCCGGATTACCTTCCGTTCGGCCATAGTGATAGAGGTCATAGTCGTTCGGATGAGTGACGTAGTAATTGGGAAGCGGAGGCACTTCATCCGGTTCCATCGGACGTACGATTTCCGGTGAGACAAGCACCAGAAGTTCTGTTTCAATCTCTGATGCAGTCTTGGAATGGAAGAGCTTGCTGCCGACGTACGGAATATCACCCAGCAGCGGAATTCGACTGACCTCCGTCAACGTCTGCCGTGAAATCAATCCACCGATGGCAAACGTCTGACCTTCACGTAATTCGACGGTCGTTTGAACCCGCTTCACATTGGTACCGGGAATACCATTGACGGTATTGTTCTGATTGATCGAACTGAACTCCGGGACAACCTGTAATCGAATCAAATCCCTGTCGATCACCGTGGGGGTAACGATCATGCTGGTACCAAACCCGCGGAATGTTGTGGTTTGTCCGCCACCCAGTCCAATGGTCGTCGGCACCGCAAATTCACCACCACCAAGTATGCTTGCCGGATGACCACTGAGGGTTGTCAGTCGCGGTTCTGCAAGCAACGTGACGGTGCCATTGGACGTCAACCATTTCAGGAAGACCTCAATTTCACCGTTTTCAAAAATACCACCCAGAGTAGCCGGGACTCCGCCAAGCGAGCCACTGACGGAATGCCGAGCCTGGTTGAACAGTACGTTCCAGTCCATGCCCATGTTTCTGAGCTCAGAGCGGTTCACTTCCGCGACAACAACGCGCAGATTAACGTTGTATTCGCCAGGCACGGTTAGACGATTCACAACAATGTCACGAAATCCCTGATTCAGCAGTTGAGTGGCAGCGCCGTTTCCAGCACCTCCGGTGCCCCCGCCTGACGCAAGTGTGAAATTGGAATTTCCAGTTCCATCGTCGTCATTGAACCTTCCCCAGGTACGTGCAACTTCGGAACGTACAATCTGAAGGATGTGCTGTGCTTCTTCCGAATCGTATGCCTGTCCCTGAACGATGACCTGGTTACCAATCGGGATCAGGTAAACGCGTGAGTTCGGAAACAGGTCGGTCATCCGTCGTTCAAGCCGGCCGAAATCAATCGTCCTCTGTTCTTCAAGACTCTCGTCACGGACCACCGTCGCTTCGTAGATAGCCGGAGTGTCTTCGTTCTCGAACCAGAGCGTCAGATCCGTCTTGCCAAGCTCAAGACCAACAACGGACAACTCCGTGGGCGAATACTGCACGTAGTTCACAACGGTCGAATCCGTCACGGCAATTCGACGCACATTCTTGTTCGTCAAAATCAGCTGGCTATGTCGTTTTTCAAGCTCCAGCTTGTATTGCGGCTGGAGCATTCGATCCACATTCGGACTGTGGACTGCATCGATGCGTCCCGTCAAAGGTGGTTTTTCGAAACTGTACTGGGCCGAATGCACAGGCACCCCGGAGTTCCCGGATGGCATTCCAGAACCCGTCGGAGCATTCCAGGCAGACGCAGGCTGGTTCCAGCCACCAGCGGGTTGGCTCTGCTGCTGGTATTGTTGCGCAAAGCCAGATGCAAACAGCGAGCATCCCGCCAATGCCGAAGCAAAGAGCGATGTGGGCTTGCAGTGAAGTCTCCTGGCCAGAGACTTCAACAAACCGTCCTTCAGACCGTTCAATTCGGCTAGCATTCGAAGCTGCTCCTTCCGTGTCGCATCTTCGCGGTGGCATCATTGCCAGAATCCGCTTTCCACTTGGGGCCATTCAAGACGACGCACTCAGGACACCATTCCATAAGTGAATCGAACTGACTGCTGAAAATGCATCAACAGAAGTAGACCCGGAGAGCTTATCGGCGGCACCAGTCCTTTGGATGAATGTGTTGAAGTGGCAATTGACTGATCATAATGAGGTTCAATCGACCTGAACCGATCAGGCAAGAAGGAGCAAAAAGGCAAGATACACAAGATCAATGAGACATCGGCACTTTCCAACAATTCGCAGGTGTCTCCAGCGGAATTGGACACTGCAAATCACGGCCTCCATAATGTCGCACGAGAAAACCCGCGGTCCCAACGGAAGATTGACGCATTGACAACCAACCAGGGTGCACGCGGGCTTGCCAGCCGGACGGAATCTGAAAGCACTGGACGATAGTTTCAGCCCGGGATGCAGATCGCCAATCGGTTCAGGAGAACTCTGAAATCGCCGCAGTCCATCTGGTGATTGACGAAGTTCTCCCCCATCTGCCTATTCACAGCAAAAACGCTGAACCTGCGACACTACCAAACGATGGACACGTTCGCAGCACGCGGCCCCGGGTTTGCCCACGGGCGACGATAGCTGTGATAGGGGTAACGATAATTGATGCCACCGCCGTCCATATTGGGCAGGCCTTCGTATCCTGTCATCCCCTGACCGACCATGCCGAACGCCGGACCGTAACCCATTCCCGCTGCTGCATCCATGTACAGACCGCCAACAGATCCCAGGCCGCCCATTCCACAACAACCTGCTGCGGCACTTGAGCAGGCACAACCAGCCTGCATCACGGGAGCAACAACAGGCTGCACGGGAACATAACTGACCTGCGGCTGCGAAGAATTACAGTTACAACCGGAACCGCCAAAAAGATGATTCAGCCCTCCCTGCACAGCGGTTGAATTCATCGCGACAAACACCACCATTAATGCTGCAGGTCCCAGCATTCGCTTTCCAAACTCCGACATCGACACTCTCCAAACACGCGAGATTCTCAAACATCCTGAATCGACACATCTGGATGTACACGAAAAGAAGAGAGAAGCCAGGCGAAAGTCGACAGCAAATGGACGAAGTTAAAATTTGACGGTCAGGGCGTTCAAATTGCGCTCCAGACAACGAATTGAAGGAAGTCGTGGTTTCTCCAGCTTTGGAAAAAGGGATGCGTTGTAGCGGCCGATACGAATAACGAAGGATCATTGCTCAATGCCGCTCGACCCGTTCATGCAACTGGAAGGGTTCGATTCGGCTCGACATCGGAGGGATTCAATGCGTCGGTTATTCATCTCAGTAGTGAGCCTCGTGGTCACTGTGATTGTCAGTAGTGCTGCCGTTCACGCCCAAATCGGATCTCCCGGAATTGAATACTCCGGCGCAATTGCGACTGGAGAAGGCGGGCAGCTGTATCCCTATGACCAGCAGGATCCCTGGATCCATGGGCAATTTCAGCGAGTCCCCGCATACGGTGGATTTGCAAGCTTTCGCCCATACAACTACCGCCACGTTTTCTCCCAGACACAAATCGCATCAGGCTGGGGATCGGCGCACGGAATGCCATATTCACAGCAGTTCTGGAATCGATACCGCCCGTCATACCTTGATGGTAACCTGCATTCACAGGCCCGATATCAGCAACCAGCGACACCGACGCCTCCGGCACTCATGCCCGGCCAGCCTGTCTATCAGGCCAGCTTTCAGGCGACCCCTTCGGCCGTGACTCCAGTTCAGTCCCAACAACCATTAAGCTCTGACGGTCGCCCGATCCACGTCTTTCCGCCGTCCGTACAGCGATAAGCTACCAAAGTCTCTGCCGCCGGATTCAGCGTGTCCAGATTCGCGTCGATGCAGTTTTCTGCTCCACGACGAACGCGACACGCCTCCTGGCAGGGGTGAATCTCCCCGAAACGAAACGCTCCGTCGTGGCAACCTGCCGCGACGGAGCGTTTCTTCATTTGGTCCGGCGCGATATCATACCTGCACTCGGGTATCATGCGATCATTGGGTAGAACACAGTTCCTCGTAAACACTCACTATCATCAAGACACAGAGATTTCCGCTATGAAGATTTGCCGCCTGGAGACGAATGACGGGGCCAGACATTGGGGGTTCGTTCAGGCAGATGGTTCCGTGACTCTTGCAAAAGGGCATGTCCTTGAGACGCTCACCGATACCGGGCATCAGGTCACAGACTTCAAGCTTCTTGCTCCCATCCAGCCAGCCAATATTCTGTGTATCGGATTGAACTACAGAAAGCACGCTGAGGAAGGCAAAGCGGATATTCCTGAGAATCCGGTGCTCTTCATCAAGATTAACTCGGCAGTCCAGAATCCTGGTGACCCAATCGTATTACCCCGAAAACTTCGCAGCGACAAAGTCGACTTCGAATGTGAACTTGCAGTCGTCATCGGTAAGGACTGCCTGAATGTCTCGAAGGACGAAGCATTGAGTTACGTACTCGGCTACACCTGTGCGAATGATGTCAGCGCGAGAGACTGGCAGAAGAACGGCGGTGGAGGACAATGGTGTCGAGGAAAAACGTTTGCCACTTTCTGCCCCCTGGGACCTTATCTGGTGACAGCGGATGAAATCCCGAATCCCAACGCGCTGAGAATCAGCACTGTGCTTAATGGCGAAACCATGCAGGACTGGAATACGGACGACATGATCTTCGATGTTCCGACGCTCATCGAATTTCTCAGCGCCAGTACGATTTTACCCGCAGGAACAGTGATCCTGACAGGCACTCCACACGGAGTTGGAATGGCAAGAATGCCCCCGGTGTTCCTCAAACAGGGTGACCTGGTCACGGTTGAAATCGAAGGCATCGGCAAGCTATCCAATCCGGTTATTGAAGAGCCAGCATAGCCGGGATGCACGCTCCCGGGAACAATGCTGGTCACGTTTCCGGGGCGGCCGTGTCCGCGTAAAGACCGCGGAGCTCGTCATTAAGCAGTCCGACGCAGTTCCACGGATTGATCGCCCGCCGCAGCCAAACCCGATAGTCGAACGAACTCATCGTTCCGTCCTTCGCCATTTCCAGCTGATACCGGGCATCACAGATCATTTTCCGGAACGCCGAATCGTTTGCTCTCAGAAATCCCGGGGCACACGAGGATTGGCCATACGGAAGCGGGCCGACCTGCCCTTTCGATTCAACATCGTTGAACCTCGGGTCCTGATCGCTGTTTTCCATCGTGGTGACTGCAGCAAAATAAATCATCGACCAGTCACACCAAAGCTCGAAGGACGGCAACGCTGCGTAGCACCCCTCGACAAGTTCGTCGACCAGCTGAATTTCCTGAATGACATTGCTGGAATATTCGTGCATCTTCGCCAAATGGTTTCCGGGATGCACAAGTACATCGAGCAGTCGTTCCACGCAGACCAGCGTGTGGGCGATGCCCGTGCTGTGGAGTGGGTCGACGAATCCCGCAGAATTGGGCAATGCGGCCCAGTTTTTTCCCGCAGCAGCAGAAGCCAGCCTTTGGATGCGTGGAACCCATCGAAGTCCTTCAACGGGTCGAACGATGTTTGCGTTTTCAAATTGCTGCTTCAGAAACGGGAAGTCGCTGATGATTCTTTTCCAGATACTTATGGCGTGCGCGTTGCCCTGCTCCGCTGAGGTCAGTTCGCCGGAGGTGAAAGAATCGGAGAACAGATGCCGATGTTTCCCATCGAACATCACCCCTGCACTCACCGTGCCGTCATCAAAACGCAGCTGCCACATCCATCCAAATGGAAGCACATGATGAACAGCAGCATCATCGCAATGAAATGGAAATTCGCGGGTCCTGATATCAAGTGAATTTAGTAGTTCTTCGCAGGATGGAACGTTTTCAAAGTGAGCGAACAGCGTCCCTGAATGTGTCTTCAACTGGTCGCTGATGTCAGGGATCTTTAGGTGCTTCAGTAATGCATTGGATGAACCCGTGGCATCCACCAGAAAGTCCGATTCCAGACAAACAGAGTCCACCGATTGTCCAATTGTGATATGCCAGCCATTCCTGCCTTCACTCAGTTTATAGGTGCATGGAACATAGTTGGTCACGCCGGAACCTACCGCTGTCTGGTAGAGAAAATTGTCAACATCACTCCGCAGCCAATGTGTGTCCGAAAACTCATCGCTCGCACTGGCGGCAACAAGCAAACGTCGTTGATGAAAATCCACGGGTGAAGGAAACTGACCGGGTGTATGGCTGAAGTAGCTGAAACCTCGTTTTTTCCCGCACAACAACCACGGCAGGTTTCGTTTCCATGTTCCGTACCTGACGAGGGGCAGAATTTCCGGTAAAGCATATCGACGGGAAATTCGAGCAAGCGTCTGGTCGGCCAGAGGCGTCGAGGATTCTCCGATCGCAAACCTTGGATGTGCCTGTGTGTCCAGCAATGCGACACGAACGCCACTTCTGGCCAGCCCTGCTGCCAGCAGACTTCCACCGAACCCGGAACCCAGAATGATCACGTCAAATTTATTCTGCATCAATTGTGCCATTCCCGGACGGAGACTTCGACACACAGATTTTCACTGGCGATTCAATCGATCACCTGCAACCATCTGCTGACAGCCAATACCTATTCAGTCTACCGATCTGGGTTATGTCATCACAGATCGTTCATTTCCTGATGACTTCCGGAGTTCGAAAGACATGCGACATCAGTCTCACGCATTACTCTTATTGTGTCTTGGAATTTTTATCTGCCGATCGGCCATAGGATCGTGTGATGAACCAGCGGAGACCGCTGAAGAACTTTCGCCCGCTCTGCAGGTGAAGAATATTCGCCGGGCATACTATGATGGAAACCACAATGCGTTTACGGATTTGTGCCGGTTCAAGGACCGGTATTATCTGACGTTTCGTTCATGCCCTGATGGTCATATGGTTCATCCGACATCTTCGATTGTTGTGCTGACCAGCACAGATGCGAAGACATGGCAAAAAGTGAACCAATTCTCTGTGCCCCGACGCGACGTCAGAGACCCACATTTCCTTGAGTTCCGGGGGCGTCTGTTTATTTACACGGGAACGTGGTACTGCGGGGACGCATCGCCGAAGACTCGCGACCTGAATCAACACCTTGGTTTCTGTTCCTTTTCTGACGATGGAAGAAACTGGTCAGAGCCAACAATGCTCGAAGGCACTTACGGTCACTATATCTGGAGAGCCGCTCAATCCAGCGACAAGGCCTTTCTTTGCGGTCGCAGGAAGCACAGATTCAGCGATGAATCCGGAAGTAACCGAGAAATCATCGAATCTGCCATGCTGGAAAGCGACGACGGGCTCGTCTGGAAGACACGGTCACTCTTTCAGGAATCGTGGGGAGACGAAACCGCATTTCTGGTGGAAGACGATGGATCCATTCTGGCCGTCGCCAGACGCGGCTCAACGCCCGCTGAGATCTGCCGGTCCTCGCCGCCATATGCTGAGTGGCGCCGTCAGCCACTGGACCGGTACATCGGTGGTCCAATGTTAGCCAAGTGGGGAAACAGGTACATCGTCGGTGGGCGGAACAACACGTCCGAAGGCCCCCGAACGGTATTGTGTTTGCTGAGCGGTGAAAACACACTCAACACGATTGCTGAACTACCAAGCGATGGCGACAACTCCTACACCGGGTTCGTGGCACTTGATGAACAGAATGCCCTTCTGTCATGGTATTCCAGCCACGAACAGGACTCCGCAGGAAAAACCATCACCGCAATTTATCTGGCAGACCTTCAACTGGAGTAATTCTTACCCACCCGGATTCGTGCTCAGCCGAATTCATGCTCATTGAGACCCGATGGGGAATTCTCACGACTTCTGCGGCCGTGGAAATCAACAGCTGAGTCAGACGCAACTTCAGCTTAACCGTACAACTCTGCGGAGCCCCCACTCCAAAGCCAGCAGCGCGATCATCAGATACATCAACCACGAGCGATCCCAAAGCGTTCGCAACTGTTCATCAATAATCACGGGTTCACTGCGGTCGGGAAGCAGGTCCGGCAATTCCGCCACCGCCTCGGCAATTGATAGATATTTTCCGTCGTTGTTCTCAGTCAGTGCCATCAACCCGGCCACATCCTGCGTTGCATTCTGCGATTCCAGATTGGGACGCACGACTTCCAGCATGGCAGTGAGTACGTCACTCGATTCCGGAACCGGCACCGAAATGCGATAGACGCCGGGACGAGGTGGTCTGAAGTTATTGCGAAACTGTCCTGTTCCTCGCCCATCATTACTTAACTGATCGGGGACAGAAACAGGGCGACCATCTGCGTCGATAATGGATACCGTGACGGAATCAGACTGAAGCGGCTGAAGACGCTGGTCATACAACTGTGCTCGGATATTCACTGACTGGCCTGGTGATGCTTCATTCCGGTCAAGCAACAGCAGGCCCCGTGCGTTGCCCCGACTGCGTCGGCCCTGCCCAACTTCACGAATCAGACTCGTCCAGAATCGCTGATGCCCCTGCGGTGAAATCTCGCGCAATCTCCATGTCTCTGCGGACCCGAGAAAGACCGTCCGACCGGACCCAAAAAACTGCGAAGCGAGAAACGGTGGCTGACCAATTTCCGTACGAGCTCGAGGATTCCCATACTCCAGCAATGTAACGGCACCGTCGCGCAGACCCCGAATCGGATAAGAACGGTAGATCCCTTTGAACGTCTTCCAGAGATCTGTCGTCGCGGTACCAGAGGCGTCAGCAATCTTCAGGAACTCAGTCGCCTGTCCTTCGGGAGTCAGCTTCAGTGGCCATGGCTGGTCGGACCGCTGAGTCAGCTGCAACTCGGGCAGCATTCGGTTCAACAGCACTGGATAGAGTACGGCAATGTTGCGGTACGCTTCTGCATCCTTGGCCATTCGGGGCGTGTAAATGTCACCCGCAACCAGAACCATTCCGCCAGAATGTTCGGCAACCCATCGATTCAGATACTGCTGCTGTTCTCCTGACAGGCGACTCCAGTCCGGATCGAAAGCAACAATCACGTCGTACTCAAATAACTGTGCTTCTGTCGAAGGAAACTGGGTGAGCGTGTTGGCTGCTTCCTGCGTGACGAATTCTGCATCGTCCACAGTCACGGTCTGCAGCCACACATCCGATTCAATTCCGCTGTGTCGAAACAACGTGTTACGTACAAACTGATAGTCACGCATCGGGCCACTGGAAATCAGCAGGACCCGGATTTTCCTGTCAGTGACCTCGACTTCGCGACGACGTTCGTTGTCATCGAGGGTCATTTCAGTCACCACCACGCCACCAGTCGAATCACTGCTCACTTCTGTCCGCGCGACAAATTCGTATTTGCCGGGCACTGGCAACTGCTGGGTAAAACGAAGCGAGACAGGTATTTTCTCGTCGGCGATTGTCACAGAGGCTTCGTCAACCTGCTTTCGATCCTTACCATCACTTCCGGCCGACTGCTGAAACAGACGCACAAGAACCTGCTGATTCTGAATACCGGTGCCCTGTACGACAACGTTGATGTCAAATGGATCTCCCTTGTGAACATCCGCTGGCGACTGCATCCCCGCCAGCCATAAATTGATCTGTGGTCGCTGACTCCCAACTCCCACGGTGATCAACCGCGTCCCACTGCGTTCAGCTCGCACCCGTGCGGGTGATGTGTCAATTCCGGCATTCGAACGACCATCTGTGAGCACAACCACCCCGCTCAGCGTGCGCCCGGAGATCTGGCCAATCAACTGATGCAATGATTCACCCAAACGAGTTTCGCTACCGGTTGCCTGCATCAATTCGGACAGACGTTTCTTCGCCGACTGACTGTCCAGCAACGCCCCTTCTCCGGCCTCAGGCTGCTCGGACAAATCCAGTGTTGTCTTGCCGGGAGTGTCCCGGACGGCTTCTTCACCGGATTCTTCATTTGGTTCCGCATCGGAGATTTGAAGCTGATCGCCGTTTATGTTTGCGACGGGGCCCCGCAACGTGGAATCAAAAGTATATACGGATACCGCATGCGTTCGGGCGAGTTGCCCCAGCAAACCCGATTCAATCAAGGCAGTCGTGACGGCTTCGTTTCGGGACTTCATGCCCTGCGGAACCGCGGCATCTGGCGGGGCCTGATTCCCGGATTGGTCGACATCCATCGCGGGAAATGCCATCGAAGAAGAGGTATCGACCAGAATCCCTACCCGCGATTTTTCAATTCGGGTCACCTGTGTTCGCTGTCGCGGATTCAGGGTAATGGCGACGACAAGAATTAAAACCAGCAATCGCGGAATCAGCAGTCCAAGCCTCCACGGCGTCTTCAGAAACCGCGAATCCCTCCAGGATGTGCGGAAGGCAATCCAGAACAGAACGGAAATCAACCCGCCAAATATCAGGATCCCAGCAGTGGATTCAGGGAGATCGAGTTCCGTGGCCTGAAATGATTGCGTCTCAACCTCCTGCGCTAGTGCGAGGGCCGGACGAAACGCGAACGCAGCAAGCAGGGTGAGCCACCGAAGTGCGGCACCGGAAAATAAGACAGTATTGCGTTTCTGATGCTGCTCTGCTGGCTTCGCATTCCCGAACTGGCCATGGATCGGAGACGGATTTCTCCCTTCAGACTCATGACAACATTGAATGTCTGGAACGCACCTCATCATGTGCCCTCCGGATGATAGCTCATGCGCAGTGCCAGCAACTGTTCGCAGACCAGAATCACCAGCAGCAGACCGAGAAGAATCCAGCGAACTTCACGGCCGGCATCGCCTGCACCAAGTGCATCCGCTGTTTCGCCATCGATCACCTTGACGTGATCCAGCGTCGCCTGACCAGAGAGTTGATCAGCATCCGCCAGCTGCAGATTGCTTTCTGTTGCGGGAGCATTCATGGCCCACCACGTTTCACTGGAATTCCCTTCGCCATCAAATCTTCGGATGCGATAAACCCCCGGGCGATCCGCCTGACGAATCGTGACTGACAGGATTTCTTCTTCACCGGGCTGTGTCGGGGAATCCAGGGAATCAGGTTTTGAATCTGCAGATGGCAGAGTGGCCTGCAACCGAACGAAGGTATCAACGGTGGCATCATCACTGGATTCAGGTTCTGGCAGAAAGACTTCGACGTTCTCTGTAAACTGTGATACCGGCCACTTCAGAACGAGGGGTTCGGCCAGTTCCCGATGCTGGACTCCATCTGCAGGTCGTTGAAGATAGGGGTGCATCAGCAGATGCATAACGACAAAACCAGGAGCAGCGGGGGCAATTGGCCAGTTGCTCCACCGTCGCCCCGCTCCGACAAGAAACGTCAGAATCCGGCCGCGGCCATGCTGGTGTTCGAGGATCGCTGGCTGACCATTCTTCAGGCGAGCCAGCGTCTGCACGCCATCCGCTCGAGAAATGTCATCTGTTTGCCAGTCATCACCTGGCTGAAACCATTTCGAAATCTGAATGAGATCAGCGAATGGACTGTCAGGGATGTTGTACACCGTGAAAATCGGGTGTTGTTCAAAGACAAGCGACTGAAACACAGACGCATTTTGATTTGTGGCCGAAGAAACTTCACCGATACTGCCGAGCGTCAATGGAAACAACTCAACCTTAGGCTCGCGAAGTGAGGTGTTGTACCAATCGATATTGGCCTGCTCGTCCGGAAACCATGCGATGCCTCCACCGCTGTCAACATAGGATGCAAGCAGACGAACGGCATCTGCAGCCAGGTCACGTATGTTTAGCAGGTAAATACAGTCATACGAATTCAGATCCAGGGAGGTCAACGACTGGGACGTTCTTACATCCGCCGTCAGCCCGGTCAGACTTTCGTCTGCACTTAACGCAGCCGCAATATAACCCGCATCTTCCTGCTGGCCATGATCATCGATAATCAGAATGGAACGTCGATCACTGACGTCCACGACTACGTATCGACGGTTGTCTTCGATCAAAGCATCCTCATCCAGCAGCACTTCGACCTGATGACGCCCTTCTGACTGAAAAACAAGATCGTGTGAGACGATCGTTTCTGCTCCAGCCTCAATATCCGGAACCAGAACACTGCCGGGCACAGGCTGACCGTCGATACGGACGATGCCACGCAGCCCGCTGACTTTAGTGGAACCATGATTACGGATCGTGAGATTCATGCGCCACGGAATCCCGCGGGCAATGGCCAAAGAATCCGATGTGATCTGAGACAGGCTGATGTTTGAGTGCCCTGTCGCTGCGACACGAACAATATTCAGGTCGGCCTTGACGGCTTTCAGTGATTCCATAGCCGTCAACACTTCCGGTCGGCCGCTCCAGTCGCGCATACGAAAATCGGTCACAAAGTGCACATGGGGAGAAACTCCGCCATCTGCTCCCAGAATATCACGAGCTGTCTCAAGGGCATATTCGGGCGAAGCCGCCCTCCACGAACACTGCAGATTGCGCAGGCGCGTTGTGAGTTCCTGCAGCATGGCCCCATCCAGTGTCCTGTCCGAAATCACAGCTCGCGAAGGCTCTGACATCAGAAGTATCGTCACGCGCGACGTGCCTGTCGCTGTTCCGCCGTCCGCGAGCATGCGTTCGACAACTGCTATCGCTTCGTCAAAGACGGTTCGTTCTCCGTCTCGGTCGCGCATCGATAAGGAGTCATCAATAATCACCACATGATGAACGCTCGCCCCACGGAGCGAAAACAAACGGGAAGGATCCATGACCAGGCGAGCCAGCAGCAGGCAGATCAGGATGACAGCCAGCACTCGCAGCAACAGCAGCAACAGCTGTTCGATGAACAGTCGCCGCCGATTCATTTCATCGCTCTGCAGCAGAAATTCCATCGCCGCAAATCGCACTTTTCTGTAGCGCAATCGGCTCAGGATATGAATGATGACTGGCACCGAAGCCAGCGCAAGCCCGGGCAACACAAAGCCGGGGTTCAGGAAGTATTGCGCTAGCCAGCTCATCGCTTTTTCGCCCCCATGCGAGCGTTCAGAAGCTGAGCCAGGGCGGCATCAAGATTCTCGCTGGTTCGCACCAGCTTGTAATCGACCTGACTCCCGGCGCAACGGCGACGAATCGTTTCCAGAAACGCTTCCAGCGCCTGCATGTATCCGGCTCGCAGTGCGGCGGGATCACATGTCAGTCGACCAGCATCCTCCATCCCCTCAAATCGCAGGGTTCCTGAATACTGAAAGTCCAGTTCCTGATCATCCATGACGTGCATTATCAGCACTTCATGTTTTCGCTGTTTGAGTAGCTGCAGACCGCGGAAAAGCTCTTCCCGATCACAAAACAAATCCGAGATCAACACCACAATACTGCGGTGGTTCAGTGTCTCTGCGACTCGACGCAGTACCGAGCGAATATCTGTCCTGCCCGCCGCTGTCTCCGCCGTCAAACCTCCAAGAACCGCCTGCAGATGATTGTGGCGACTACTGGTTGGCACCTGACTTCGCACCTGAGAATCAAATGTGGTCACACCCACACTGTCGTTCTGTTTCAGAATCAGCATAGCGAGGGCGGCAGCGATGGTCTGAGCATATTCAAATTTGGTCATCTGGCCGCTGCCAAACTGCATCGACTCGCTGCCATCCACAAGAAGCGACACCCGTACGTTGGTATCTTCTTCGAACTGCTTCAGGTAATAGCGGTCCGATCGAGACCACAGTTTCCAGTCGATGCGGCGCGTATCATCGCCGGGCACGTACTCACGGTGCTGCACAAATTCCAGCGACTGACCGAAGTACGGACTTCGATGCAGTCCCGAAACAAAGCCCTCAACCACTTTGCGAGCCCGAAGTTCCAGACGAGAAATCCTCGCGATCTCGTCAGGTGGCAGATATTTTTCCAGGTCGCGGGTCACAGAATGGCTTCAAATATCAAACGTAGATGTCAGCTCCCGCGATGGGAAGCCGTAATGATAATAAACCCGGGGAATCATCGTTGGATTCAAACGATTTGGCAAACGTCACTTCCCCGCTGTCTCATTTGCTGTCAGTAACCAACTCGCCCCTGCATCAATGATTTGGGCCCCCGGTTTGTGTTCACGGTACACGCGACCTGAATGCTCACCTTCTGAGTGCTCCGGGAACATCAGAAGACGCCGTTTCCATAGCATAGTTACGCAGCCCGGTCACAGCTTTCCGTAACTTTCCGACAGTGCCGTGAGCCAGATGCGACATACGACCTGGGCTTCGCCCGGAATTGCTGATCAGCAAACCCTGCAGCAGTCTGCTCCGGTTTCTTCAGGCAGCAAAGATCTTGCCCAGGCGAGGATCGTTTGTTAACTCACTTTCCCGAGAAGGGGTTTCCTGAATCAATCGTTCGATGACTTTGTCCGACGTAATTCCTTCGCTCTCCGCCGTAAAGTTGGGCACGATACGATGCCGCAGTACCGGAGCCGCCAACTTCTGAATGTCTTCAACAGAAACGGTCGTGCGACCATTCAGCAGCGCACGTGTCTTGCCACCCAATAACAGGTTTTGCACGGCCCGCGGACCCGCACCCCAGCCCAGCCATTCGTTAATCCAATCGGGGATACCAGGCTCGCCAACGCGAGTCTGCCGAACCAGTGCCAGCGTATAATTGATCACATGATCAGAAACCGGCACCTGCCGAACAGTGGACTGAATTTCCAGCACCTGTTCCGCCGTCAGGACGCCCTGCACTTCCACCTTGGTGTTGGAAGTTGTCTGCCGGGCAATCTGTCGCTCTTCTTCGAATGACGGATACCGCACAAAGACCTTGAACATGAATCGGTCCTGCTGTGCTTCAGGCAGATTGTACGTTCCTTCCTGCTCAATCGGGTTTTGGGTCGCCAGCACAAAAAACGGATTCGCCAGTTTGTGGATGGTCTGGCCAACCGTCACCTGTCGCTCCTGCATCGCTTCGAGCAGCGCGGCCTGAGTCTTGGGCGGCGTACGATTGATTTCATCCGCCAGTACGACATTGTGAAACAGCGGTCCCTGAATAAAGCGAAACTCTCGCTGACCTGTACTGCGATTTTCCTGCAGCACATCCGTTCCGGTAATATCCGCCGGCATCAGGTCCGGCGTAAACTGAATGCGGGAAAACGTCATTGAAAGACTGCGTGCCAGAGTGCTGATCATCAGAGTCTTCGCAAGTCCCGGAACGCCTTCCAGCAGACAGTGCCCCTGACTGAACAGGGCAATCAGTAACTGCTCCACGACGTCATCCTGGCCGACAATGATCTTGCTGATCTGCTCTTTGAGCTGCGAATAGGCATGTGACAGCAAATCGACTGACTGCGATGAGATTTCGCTTGAGTTATCCGACATCAATATTCGCTCCGGCCGCTTTAAGCCGTTGATTTCACTGAATTGAGAAGAAGCCCATCCGCATTCTCGCCTGCGACGGAGCGCCGATCATATCAAACCCAACACGAATGAGAATCATGCAGACAACCGGGAATCCCGACGGAATCGACTTTGCCATCTCCGGATATTCCCATTCGTACAAGCTGGATCAACGGATTGTGGGATGGATACATTTCCGGGATACCGGTGAGGCTCCCGCTGAAAAACCATTTGAGTCTGTTGTTTCCGCTGAATTCTCCCACAATGCCAGAAAGAGGGCTGGATGAAAAAAGGCAGCCGTTTTACCGCACGAACATTACGGCGGTTCAATGATTTTTGTCGAGCCTGCAGCTTGAGGGGCATCATTTCGCATCTGAGTCGCAGATGGAAGCATGTTGGCACGATTGCGGTTTTCACTTGCTGGTGCGTCACGCAGCTTCAGCCAGCAAAGTCAGATGAAGGGCTGCAACGCGTTCTTCAGCGAGGAACTCTGATCTGGGGCGCTGATCAGGAGGGTGGCGGGCCTTTTGTCTATCCGAAACCGGATGACCCGACTCAGCTTCAGGGGTTTGAAGTGGAACTGGCCGATCTGATCGCCAAACACCTTGGTGTCCAGGCACAGTTTGCTCAGGGACAGTGGGACAAACTTCCCGATCTCATGGACCGCGGAGACATCGATATTGTTCTGAATGGATTCGAATGGACGCGCAGCCGATCGGCCCGCTATGGAACTTCAGTTCCCTATTACATTTATGAACTGCAACTGCTCGGCAGAAAGTCCGATACCAGCCTGAAATCCTGGGACGATTTACTAAAGCCTTACAATGGCAGAAAACGAAAGGTGTCCGTTCTGGGAGGGGCTGCCGCTCAGGATTTTATTGAGCAGTTCGCCGGGGATCGCGTTGACATCGCTCTTTTCGAAGGTGTCACTGATGCAATGGAAGCAACAGAACTGGGGCTGAGTTCCATCGATGCGAATCTGCAGGATCTTCCCATCTGGATGTTCTATGCGGATGGCTTCGCTGACCTGCAGCCGGTCGGAGCCCCGGTGGGTCGAGGATACTACGTCGCGCTGACTCGGAAGTCAGATACGGACCTGCTGAAGGCTGTAAATCAAGTGATCGTTCAGGCACTTCAGGACGGAACCTTGCGACGCATCTTTTCGAAGTATCGCATCTGGAACGAAACGCAGTCGATGCGAGGTCTGGAGGTCGATTCTGCCGGCAGTTTCTTCGTCCCTTCTGTTGATGACACCGGCAAAGATCCCGAAGCAGAAGAACAGGAATCGTTTCAGCAAAGTGGCGGCTGGCAGGTCATTCGAGATCGTGGTGGACTGCTGGTCGAATCCGCCGGCATGACGGTTCTTCTTTCAGTCACCGCCATGCCACTTGCCGTACTGACAGGACTTCTGATGGCACTGGCTCGATTGTATGGCCCCTGGTACCTGCGCGTTCCGGCGACAATGTATGTTGAGCTGGTGCGCGGAACGCCGCTGGTTCTTCAGTTGTATCTCATCTATTTCCTCGTACCCAAACTTCTGGACATGCTGTTGCCCGGCTCCGGACTGAGCATCAACGCATTTTCAGCGGCAGTCGCTGGTCTGGCCATTAACTATTCCGCCTATGAAGCAGAGATATATCGAGGCGGAATTCAGTCTATTCCAAGAGGCCAGATGGAAGCAGCCCTGTCTCTTGGCATGTCACAGTCACTTGCGCTACGGCGAATCATTATTCCGCAGGCGACACGCCTGTGCCTGCCTCCCATGACAAACGATTTTATCGCCTTATTCAAGGATACCGCTGTCTGCAGTGTTATCACTGTGGTGGAACTTTCAAAGCAGTATTACATTCAGGCACGCAGCGCAGGAGCCATCGTTGAACTGGGTCTATTGACCGCACTCCTTTATCTGGCGATGAGCTATCCGTTATCCGTTCTGACCAGTCGACTCGAAAAACAGCTTGGCCAGGAGAAACGCGGATGATCGAACTGAACAACATTACCAAACGCTATCAGCAGCAGGAGGTACTTCGCGGGGTGACTCTGAATGTGGCGGAAGGCGAAGTCTGCGTGCTTCTGGGTCCATCAGGGGGTGGCAAAAGCACGCTTCTGCGCACAATCAACGGACTCGAATCCTTCGACGGTGGTACTATTCGTGTGGGTGAAATCACGCTGCATGCCGCCCCGGGGCCAACCCGCGAATTCGCGCTGAAAGAAATTCGGAAACGCGTTGGAATGGTGTTCCAGCAGTTTAATCTGTTTCCGCATCGGACCGTTCTTGAAAACGTGATCGAAGCGCCCATTCAAGTGTTGAAGCAACCGCGTGAACAGGCAATTTCAAACGCTCGCCATCTGCTGGGCCGAGTGGGAATGCTGGCGAAAGCGGATGCACGCCCAACCTCACTTTCGGGAGGGCAGCAGCAACGTGTCGCAATCGCCCGAACACTGGCCATGAATCCCGAGGCCATTCTTTTCGATGAACCCACCAGCGCGCTCGATCCGCAAACCACGGCCGAAGTCACTGCTGTGATGACAGACCTTGCAGCCACAGGTCAGCGCATGATCGTGGTCACCCACGCGATGACGTTTGCACGAACCGTCGCTCACCGAATTCACATTCTGCATGCAGGTCGGATCGCGGAGTCAGGTTCGCCCGAACAGATTTTTGAAGATCCAAAGGAAGCCGTCACAAAGGAATTCCTCAAGAAATGCTGACACGTCTGATCACCAGCCGACTGATATTCGCCGTTTGACGCCATGTTTGTGTCGGCCTTGTTCGGTGACCGTCTATCGGACCTGCCCGGTCCCGCGAACGACGTACTTGTAGCTTGTGATTTCCCGAAGTCCACAGGGGCCACGGGCGTGAAAGCGGTCGGTACTGATGCCGATTTCTGCCCCCAGACCAAATTCGCCACCGTCGTTAAATCGCGTACTGGCATTGATCATGACGGCTGATGAATCCACCTTTCGCTCAAACGCCTGAGCTGCATTCAGGTCACTGGTCACGATAGCCTCGGTGTGTCCCGACCCAAAACGCCGAATATGTTCGACCGCCTCATCCAGAGAATCAACGATCTTTACTGACAGAATCAGCGCCAGATACTCCGTCGAATAGTCTTCGTCCGTCGCAGCAACTGCCCCGGCTACAAGTGGCTGGCTGCGTTCGCAACATCGCAGTTCCACACCACGATCCTGCAGAGCTTTCACGACGGCGGGCATGACTCCCTCCACCGCATCCCTGTGGATCAGCAGTGTTTCGGCGGCATTGCAGACACCTGGTCGCTGGCACTTACTGTTAGTCGTAATATCGACGGACATCTGCACATCTGCAGATGCATCCAGATAAACGTGACAAATGCCATCGAAATGCTTGATGACCGGCATCGTGGCTTCGGCGGTGACGCGTTCAATCAGTGATCGTCCGCCCCGGGGAATCGTGACGTCTATCAGTTGCCCCATTTTCAGAAACTGCCCCACGGCTTCACGGTCCGTCGTGGAGACAAGCTGAACGGCATGTTCAGGCAACCCCGCCTTCTTCAGGCAATCCAGCAGGACCTGCTGAAGAGCCTGATTACTGTGAAATGCTTCTTTGCCGCCACGCAGGATGACCGCGTTGCCAGCCTTCACGCAAATGGCAGCCGCATCAATTGTAACGTTGGGACGCGATTCGTAGATGAAAAAGACAACACCAAGCGGAACACGGATCTTTTCAATCTGCAGACCATTCGGACGCCTTCCGCCTTCGATCACCTCGCCAACAGGGTCCGGTAACGCAGCAATCTGAAGCACCGCGTCTGCCAGCGACTGCAGTCGATCGGGAGTTAGTCGAAGTCGATCCAGCATTGCATCACTGAGCCCATCGGCCCTGCCCTGTGCGAGATCTTTTTCATTGGCGGTTACAATGTCTTCCGTTCGCCTGACCAGCTCTTCGGCAACGGTCAACAGCCACCGATGTCGATCCCGACCCGTGACTTCCGCCAGTGCAGTTGCGGCTTTGCGAGCGTTTGTTGCGACAGCCTGAGTGTACTCCTGCAATGAACTCATAATTCAGAGGTTCCAGTTGGAATAGACGACCGAACGAAAATTCTGCCATTCGTTCTGGCGGTGCGGTTGTTCATGATTTTCAACGAATTCACAAATCCATTCGTCCATCCGGCGCAGGCGATCAGACAGCACTGCTGCAATATGACTGACAATCCGGAAAGAAGCTGTCGGATGCGATTCGGCAAGTTTCAGAAAATCTTCCCGTGTCCAGGTGCAGACGGCCACTTCAGAGACTGCACGAACGGTTGCTGAATGTGGTGCACTGCGTACGAATGACATCTCGCCGAATGTATCCCCCGTGCGTAATTCGTCCAGCACCCGTTCGCTGCGATCGGAGGCTGTTCGGATCACTCGACAGCTGCCCTGCAGGATTATCCACAGGGCCTGAATTGACTTCCCTTCATGAAGAATCGTTGCACCGGCGTCGAACTTCATCGTTGTCATATCAGAAGTAATCAGCGTCGCTTCGGATTCGGAGATACCATTGAACAATGGCAACTGTCGAAGACTGGATGGCGTCATCATAATGTTCTCAAATTCCTCCCAGCACGGTTGCCCGGCCGACACGACCAATACCAACCAGGTATGCGGCTGTCCGTAACGGAATCTTCTTTTCCTGTGCGATCGTCCACACTTTGTTGAAGCTGGCCGTCATGGTTTTCTCAAGTTCTTCACGCACGCGGCTCAGATCCCAGCGGAAGTACTGCTGATTCTGGACCCATTCAAAATAGCTGACCGTGACCCCTCCGGCATTTGCCAGAATGTCCGGTAAGACCACCACTTCCCGCTGGCGGAAAATCATATCTGCTTCCGGAGTCACTGGTCCGTTCGCCGCCTCGACAATGTATCTCGCCTTGATGTTGTTCGCATTTTCAGCGGTAATGACACCGCCCAGGGCTGCTGGAATTAACACATCCACGTCCAGTTCAAGAAGCTGCTCGTTGCTGATGGATTCCCCTCCATCAAAACCAGCCAGACTGCCCTTTTGTCGAACATGAGCCAGGGCTGCAGCAATATCAATGCCGTTTTTATTCTGAATACCGCCACTCACATCAGAGATGGAAACGACTTTACCTCCACCTCCGTGCAGATACTCCGCAGTAAACGTACCAACATTGCCAAATCCCTGAATCGCTATCGTCGCGTTCTCCAGCGAACGTCCGAATTTCCGAAGCAGGGCCTGCGTGACAATTCCAACTCCGCGTCCCGTTGCCTCTTCGCGGCCATCAGCACCGTGCAACTCTGTCGGCTTTCCCGTCACACATGCCGGATTGAAGCCATGATATTTTTCGTATTGATTCATGATCCACGCCATCACCTGAGCGTTGGACCCCATATCCGGTGCCGGAATATCCTTATCCGGCCCGATCACATCGTGCGTAACGTCCACAAATTTTCTGGTCAGGCGTTCGAGTTCATCCGTCGATAGATCCTTCGGACGAACACAGATACCGCCCTTCGCGCCGCCATATGGAAGATTGACGACAGCCGTTTTCCAGGTCATCAGCGAAGCCAGCGCAAGAACTTCATCAGCATTCACCTCATGATGGTACCGAAGCCCGCCCTTCATCGGCCCTCTTGCACTGTTGTGCTGGATGCGGTAGCCCACAAAGGTCGCGATATCCCCATTATCAAGCTTCATTGCAACCTGCACTTTGACCTCTCTTTCGGGGGTCAACAGCAGTGTTTTCATGTTTTGCGACAGATCCATCACCGACGCTGCTTCGTCAAAATAACGGCTGGCATCTTCAAATGCTCGGGACATGATGAACAACCTTTTGCTGTTGTGGACGATCAGTTCTCACCACCAAACTTCAGGAATGCACGACTCGACACAGTGTGTATAGGCGAAACGGTCGCTTGTTTCTACCGGGCACGACTGAGCCGACCAGGATCCTGATTCCAGGTTCGCGGCGGGGATTGCACGAGATATGCGGCAATCGACCTTGCGTAAAGTGTTGTGCCGGCAGGCCCCAAAGCACCATCGTCCATCCAGAACAAAACTTCCGGTGTCTGCGATTGAAGAAACGACGCAGACGCATCCAGAAAACGGATGCCCTGCTGCTCGCAATAGGCAGCAAGCACATCAAACGGAAGTCGGCTCGTCAGCGGCGTCGAACCGTTCAGCTGACACATGGATGCACATCCGATGTGTTCACTACCGGGCACAACCTGCCAGACACTCGGACAAGTTGTGACCAGCAATTGTGTGTCCGTGCCAGCCAGAGCCTTCTTCAAATGCACCAGAACACTCAAGGCATGGCGCACCTGAATACGAACATCAGGAGGATTATCAAGAGCCCATGCAATTGGACTGGAGCAGGTCGGCAAATCCGCTGCCACTGCCGAGGATGTCCGTAGGTAGTCGCGTGTCTTCTCCAGCATTAATGATACAACGGCCGAATTCCGGATGGTCTGAAGTACGCCATCGACACGAGGTATCGTATTCGGGTTCATTAGCGATTCATGCAGACACACTGGCGGTTGCCCGACTGTCTCCACATACAAACTACGGTATCTCGCGTCATCAGCAACGTCTGTCATATCAAAGTGCAGCACGATCAGATCCGGATCAAGTTCCTTCAAACGATATTCGTACGCAAGCCATCCAAGAAGCGGGCAATACCCCGGAACACCACCGTTGACGACTTCGACATGCGCCGAAGTCGTCCCGGAGAGTAGTTTCTGAATTTGTCCGGGAAGCGTTGATTCCTGAGGTAAACGCGGCCCAAAGACCGTTTCGTCTCCCAGTACAAGAATTCGAAAAGTCCCCGCCGGTTTCGGCACCGTCACTTCTGTTCCACGGGTTCCCAGCGAATTAATCTGATAACGAACCCGATTCCCGTTCACCGTGATCGACTTCTCAGCGCCAGGACGAAGTAGGTGGTGGTGCGTTTCTGATGGAATGAGCAGCGGCTGCATCGCACAGCTACTGCCACTGCAGACCCACGACGGAGTGTCCGGCATCTGCCGACGCAGATACAACTCGGCCCCAGCTCCAGCGCTGGCAATGAGCAGAATCGCCGCCAGGATATGGCGGATCATTCGTATGGCGCGAGTGGTCATGCAAGGGCTTCAGTCAGTTCCAACCGGGAATTTCTCCAGTATCGGCCGGGCAGTTTACGGAGCATACGCGAAATGGCTCAAGATGGATTCGCGCGAAGGATCGCGCGGCAACCAGTTTTCCGGTATCCGCGTGCACTTTTGTGCCCATCACACGCATCAATTCACGCTGATTCCGTTCGGATCGCGGGTTTCAGCTCATTTCCCTTCGCTCGCCCACTTCTTCATTAATCGAATGTTTTTCAGGGTGATGTCCTCTTCATTCGAATTCTGATTCAGTCCCTTTGCAACGCGGGCCGTGGTGTAGACAGACATATCACTGTCATACATGGCCATGGATTCCGGGCCGTGATCGTTGGTGTCCATCTGCCACTGTTCGAGACGCTCTCGAAGATTCTTCAGCGCATCTGCGTGCATCGGGCTGCCTGCCAGATTGATGAGATTCCAGCGATCCTGCTTCCAGGCATAGAGTTCCTCCACCGGGCGTTCTTCTGAAAAAAGAAGACGCTCTGACAATTCACTCAGTTCACCGTTGCTGTGCAAGCGGCGCAGGGTCTGGATGATGGACTTACCATCCTTGTACGCATTCGGCTGCAGATGTGGTCTTTGCGGCAGAAAGTTTCGAATGTAGAGATAATCATTTGTCCGCACGCTGCGAATGTAGTCGACGGTTTCGTCACAACGATCGCGTGCTGCAAATACTGCAGTCCGAGTCTGATATTCCGTTGAGAACACGTCCTGCCCCTGCATCCACGCGGGCACATCAAGCCCTGCCGCACCGAGCGAAATTGCAGCCATGTCGATATGTTCAATTAAATCATCTCGAACTCTGCCCGCCGGAATCCCCGGGCCGCGCACAATAAACGGCACATGGGTACCTTCGTTGTATAAGAACTGTTTACCACGAGCGTGACTGATCCCATGATCGGTCATAAAGATGATGAGGGTTTGATCCAGAATTCCCTCGTCGCGCAGTCGCTGAATCACTTTTCCCACATGCTGATCAGTGAAGCGAACAGTATCCAGATAAGCCGCCCAATCCTGCAGCAGGACAGGATCCCGAGGATAATAGGGAGGCAGAGTGACACTTTCAGAGTCTATACACCCACCAAACTCTTCTTCCGCCTTCTGCTGAAGCGATGCTGCCGCGGTAGAAGTTCCGCCACGTAGTTTTCCTCCTGCCAGCTGGACCTGCATAAAGAATGGCTGGTCAGCTCCGCGCCCCTCCCAATCGTTGTCGTCATAGACCGAGGTGTCCCATTCGAAGTTGTAGTCGGTTTTTCCGAGGCCAGCTCCTGGCTTCTTCTTTCTGGATGCTGGCTTGTTCGCCTTCAAACCATTTCCAATGCAGGTGTAGTAACCGGCTCGCTGAAAGATCGCGGGAACAACTTCGATCCCTTCGGGCAAATGGATTCGAAGTTCACCACGACCACTTCGATGATGGTGTGCCCCGATGCTGGTCTGATACATCCCGGTGATGAATGCTGATCGACAGGGAGAACAAACAGGTGCAGTGACAAATGCATTCGTAAATCTGACTCCCTCGGCAGCAAGCTGATCAACCGCAGGCGTCTGGATAAGATCTTCGCCATAACATGAAAAATTGGCTGACATATCGTCAACAACGATCCACAGAATGTTCGGTCGATCGGACGCGGACGCCGCCGTTGGCAGACTCACGATCAGACTTAAGACAGCGACAGAGATGGCTTGCGGCCAGTTGATCTTCAGAATCTGGTTTTTCATTTGATATCCGTTTGAAAACTGTCGAGGCGGGCTTGGATCAACTGAAGAGTCTCCTGCTGACCGCCCTGAATAACAAGCGACTGTTCCAGTGGAGTCAGTACATCGCGGTGCTCTAACTGTGATTGAATGACTTGCTCATTTGCTTCAGATGCATCTTGTCCGAACGCCGCACGTTGTCGGACGCGCTCAATCAGTGTTTCGGGCCTGGCATCAAATTGCAGGATGATGAACGGCAGATTGCACTGAATGGCCCACTCTTGAAACATCCGGCGTTGAGAAGACTTCAGGAAAGTAGCATCGACAATCACCCCATAGCCCGAATCAACCACCGATTGCGCGAGCTCCAGCAGATGTCTGTAGACACGCTCCGATGACTGCGACGAATAAAGGCCCTTCCCAACTGATGACTGGCTGGTATCAAGAGCTGATAATCCGACCATACGTTTTCGTTCGACATCAGATCGAATTCTTACAAAGCCCAGTTGCTCAACAAGAGGCTGGCTGCCCCAGGTCTTGCCACTTCCTGATGGCCCGCATGTGATGATGATCGCAGGGTTCACTGGCTGGGTAAACGATCCCGCCAGTTTCAGGAACTGAGTCGATTCGCGACACAGCGATGTCACGACCTGGATCGAAACACCCGATTGCTGCGCACGTATCAAATCAACCTTGCATCGAACCACGGCTCGATATACGAGATAGAAGCGAAGCACCCCAAGCGCGTCGTAGTCTCCGGTGATCTGCAACCAACGATCAAGAAAACGCCATGCACAGGCAGCCTGGCCATGATCGTAAAGATCCATCATTGTGAAGGCGACTTCACAGGCGACATCGATCCAGCGAAATGCATCATTGAATTCGATACCATCAAACACCGTGACATGGCCGCTGGGATTAAGAAACATGTTGCCAAGATGCATATCTCCGTGACATTCTCGAATTCGCCCGTCCATGGCGCGCTTTTGAAATCGCGTTGCCAGTCTGCCTCCCTCCTTCATTGTCCACTGCTCGAGTGCAGCGACATCCGGTGTTCCCCCGCCCTGGCACAGCAGGTGCAGAGCCTTGAAGTTTTCCATGGGCGGACCAACGGCCGCGGCGACGGTCGCAAACGGAGAATCGGGCGGGGCGACATCAATCGACTCGTGAAAATGTCCGACCTGTTCTCCAAGATCGTCTATGATCTCAGACGTGAGCTTCCCCTGCTCTGCCATGCGGATCAAAAGCCGATCATTGTCGAACTGCCGCATGCAGACGGCGTATTCAATGATGGTTGACGACTCACATGGTGCGTTCAGATCCGACTCAACCCTTATCTGCCCGTCACCCAACCGACAAACCGGTACGACGCGCAGATAAAGGTCCGGGGCCAGTCTTCGATTCAGACGCAGCTCTTCCTCGCAAAAGTGCCTGCGGGACTGCAAGGTTGTAAAGTCAGCAAAACCAACGTCGACCGGTTTTTTGATTTTGTAGACGAATTGTCCCGTCAGAATCACCCACGAAATGTGCGTTTCAATCAGCCGAATCTGATCGACATCATGCAGCCAGGCAGATTCCGTGAGCAGGTCCTGAACATTGAACGGCATCATTCACATCCCGATCGCAAGTCATGTGCTCGGTATATCCCTGACAGAATCCGGGGAAGCGTCTGGTTCGGGTACCACATCAGGAGTCCCGCCTATAGTGGACGCCTCAACCGCTGCAGGCACACCCTGATCTATGATGGTGGTTGCAGATCCGGTCAACTTCTTCTTCCGTGGCTTTCGTTTCACTGTCCCCCACGCAAACACACCACCCGCCACCGCTCCCAGCAAATGCCCTTCCCATGAAATATTCGAATCTGTTCTGGGAAGCACACCCCAGATCAAAGTCCCGCCGTACAGCACACCAACAAGAATAGAGATTGCCATCGGAACGATCTTGCGTTCCAGCAAACCCGCGGTGATCAGGAATGCCATCAGGGCGTAAATCAGACCGCTTGCTCCCACATGTGCGTGGCTGCGTCCGACCAGCCAGAGCATTGCGCCAGACAGGATGACAAGGCAGATAATAACGCGAACAGGATGCGGACGAGAGCTGAACAGCAGCATCAGCAACACGACAAGCGGGACAGTGTTACTCAGCAGATGTTTCACGCTGCCGTGCAGAAAAGGCATGGTCAAGATGCCCCACAGTCCGCGTGTTGTGCGAGGAATCAGTCCCAGCTCACTGTTCAAATCCCAGGGCAAAATAAAGTCAATGCCAAAGATGACCCAGAGAATCCCGATGAATATCAGGATGCCGTTCAATTCTTTTCTCATGACGACGGATCCTCTGTCTCCTGTCGGTAAAGTCGCCGACTCTTCATTTCAAACCGTGGCAGTTGCCCCGGGGCGACGGCGACCACTTCGCAGCCGAACCCCAGTCTCTGCCGCAATGCTGATGTCACCTGACTGGTAAGATCATCGACAGACATCGCAGCATCTTCGACGGGTTCGATGGAAATGCTCAGTTCATTCATCGATCGAACGGTCCTGACATCAATTCGAAATTCCGCCACCTGTGGAATCTCACGTATGACAGCCTCGATACTCGAAGGAAACACGTTGTTTCCCCGAACGATGACCATATCGTCTGAACGTCCGAGGATTCCGCCCTCAAGCCATGTCAGCTGACGTCCTGTTGGATCTGCATCCGGAGACGCTTTGACAAGATCACGGGTCCTGTATCGAATCAACGGACTGCCAATTCGTCCCAGGTTCGTGATCACAAGTTCGCCAACCTGCCCCTTCTGAACGGGCTGCAGAGTTTCCGGATCAAGAATTTCTGCAATACATTCCGTCTCCAGCAAATAGAGACCACCGGGGCGATCTTCGCTTTCGATGCCAAGCGAAGCGATTTCCGTCATTCCCCAATGATCGATCACGCGAGCATCCCAGGCTTTCTCAATTCGCTCCCGCGTGGCCGGAATCGTGCCGCCAGGTTCGCCTGCGACAATGAGCATGCGAACTGATGTTTCCTGCAGATCGATGCCAAGCCTTTCGGCCTCTTCAGCCATTCTTAATGCGTAGGTAGGTGTACAGCAGACAACAGTGGCTTCGTTTTCAATTAAGGCGTGCAACCTTACCGAAGTCGTCATTCCGCCGCCGGCAATACAAAAGTTATTCAAACGACATGCGCCTTCAAACGCAGCCCAGAATCCAATGAACGGCCCGAACGAAAACGGGAAAAATAATCGATCGTAAGGTTGAAGTCCGGCCAGCAGGTAGATCTGCCGCCAGCATTCCATGATCCAGTCCCAACTGTCTTTGGTATCCAGCCACCGCATCGGTCGACCAGTCGTGCCGGAGGTTTGATGCAGCCGTGTGTAGCGAGTCGACGGATAGCTTAGATTTGAACCGTACGGCGGCAGCCTTGTCTGGTTGTCCACCAGTTCCTGCTTGACCACCAATGGAAGCGCACTCAAATCGGCAAGTCCCCGAATCGATGCGACATCGACGCCCGCTTCCTCGTACTTGATCGTCCAGAAACGATTGCGGGGAATGACTGCCTGAAGCATCTCCACCAATCGGCGAGACTGAATGGCTTCCAATTGTGATCGATCGTTCCAGACGTCCTGAATGGTCAAACTCACGGAAAGGCGGCTCCATGTCATCAAGGTCATACCGGGAAATCACCCGTTCGGGGAAGGGACTGCACGCGCAGCCGGGCGTAACTTTAGATGTGTTTGGATGGAAAAACGAATCAAATGCCAGTCTGCGCGCTTGTCGTTCGTACAATCGGAATTTTCGATGAAGGCCACGACCGCCCAGGCCCGATAATCAGTGCTACGGGAAAAGGAGGATTGCTCGTGGTCGATTCCAATGCCAGGGAGGGCAATGGATTCTGCAAAGCCACCAGCAATGTGAGTTCACAACAGCGTCAAGCTGAAGGATTAGCGGATGCGACCCAAATTGCGATTATTCGTTGGGGCGGACGAAGAAAATACGGCCACAATTGCCGAACCTGAAGTCACAATTCGCCTGGAAGAACTCACCAGAATCCTTGCCGATGCAATTATCTGGGACCGCACATGGATCCACGACTTCGCCGACGACGAAGTCCGAATTTCCGCCGACCTCTATGATGTGATTTCGCTGTACTCTCACCTGCGTCCCAGCGCCTGACCAGAATCAGAATCGTGGACGCACGGCACCTCCGACGTGACGCTTTGGAAATCTGGGCAGCCGGCGTCGCAGCTGTGGATTCGGCCGAACTCGTTCGTAATACCATTCGTCTGAATCCGCAGATTCTCTCGATCGGTGAGACTGAACTTCCCCTGTCGCAAATTGGTCGCATCGAAATTGTCGGCGCGGGAAAAGCCGGTACCGGGATGGCTCTGGGAGCACAGGATGCTCTCACATCCATTCCACCGAACATCCAGGTTTCCGGTTGGGTGAACGTACCGGAAGACTGTCTGCCCAGGAAGGAACAGACAACCGGACTCATTCATTCAAGTCGCGTGCATCTGCATCCGGCCAGGCCCGCAGGTATCAATGAACCAACGAGGCAGGCAGTCAATGGCACCACAGAAATACTGCGACGCGTTTCGGCGCTGAACCACAACGATGTCTGCATCGTCCTGATTTCCGGCGGCGGCAGTGCACTGTTGTGTCAACCCGTCCCGGAAATCTCGCTGGCGGAAAAACTGCAGGTCACACGGCTCCTCGCCTCAGGCGGAGCCAACATCAATGAACTGAACTGCGTTCGCACCCATCTCTCCATGGTTAAAGGTGGAGGCCTCCGCAAAGCCTGTCGAGCCGGCCATCTGTTTACTCTGATTATTTCGGACGTCATCGGCGATCCGGTTTCCGTGATCGCGTCAGGCCCAACCGTTGAAACTCGAAGCAGCGCAGCCGATGCCATCACTGTGCTGAAACAACGCGGGCTGTGGGACTCCCCCGCGACTCCTGCATCGATTCTCGCATATCTCAGGAAGAGGGCGGACATGCCCCCGGAGATTAACACACCCGCCGGAGGCACCAGGTCCTTCAATCTGGTGATTGGAAATAACCGATCGGCCATTGAAGCGTCTTCAAAGGCCGCTCTGGCACTTGGCTATCAGATGGTTGAACCGGAATTTGACCAGCAGGGCGATGCCGCATCAGAAGGATATCGCCTCCAAATGGCCTTGCAGGGGATTCGGGACGCTGCGCCCAACCGTAAATTCTGCCTCCTGAGTGGTGGTGAACCCACAGTTCAGCTGAAAGCACTGCCCGCAGGTGCGCCCCGCAAGGGCGGACGTAACCAGGAGCTGGTACTGGCTGCCATCAACGCAAGTCGAGATCCTGACAATTGGAAGAACATCGCCCTGCTTTCCGGCGGGACCGACGGCGAAGATGGGCCAACAGATGCGGCTGGCGCAGTCGCCGATGCAGAACTTGTTCGAAGAATGCAGTCATCTCAGCTGGATCCTGCAGACTTTCTGCTGGTCAACAATTCTTACCCATTCTTCGAACAGCTGGATGGTTTAGTCAAGTCCGGCCCCACCCACACAAATGTCATGGACCTTCGCGTCGGGCTCACAGGCAGGCAGGATTAGCGAATCACGCGGACAGAACCTCAAATGGCAATGAGTGAATCTTCGTTCGGACTGACGATGGACAGTTGAATTCAGACTGAAATCCACTGCGTGAGATTTGCGAACCGGTCGTCCCGAACCAGTGGCCGCATTCCGGTAACCACCAGCACTCTTCCGCGATCGTTTCCGTGGTGCATCACAATTCGTTCTGTGAAAGCCCCCGGCAGAATGACTATTGCTTTCATACAAGCAAGCCCCTGATTTCACGCTCCTGATTTCACGTGAAACCAAGTTGTGTGCGGCCCCCGCACACGATGCGAGCCATTCTTCCCACAGTGCAGGATCAATATAGCTCCAACCTTCCAGACCTGTTATTCAGCGTAAGAAGGAACACTTGCATTCCACAAAATTCAGAAGAAAGGATTCACCATGGTTTCTTACAGATTGACCGTTGCTTTGCTGGCCGGACTGGCCGCACTGACCAGTGGAACCCTCCTGACGAACTCCGACAGTGACGCGCAGGACCGTGTGACCCCTATCCCTAATTCCATTCCACAACGAAGAAGTCAGGAAGGTGTCGAATCTCTGATGCATGCAAAGCTGAGCCATTCGCATCAGATACTGGATGGGCTCGTCAACCACGACTTTGACAGCGTCGAGCTGGCCGCAGGTGATCTCAAAAAAATGAGCCTCGATCCACCCGATGGCTGGAAAAGAAATGATGCGGACGGCGAAGTCTACGAACACTTCCGCATGGAATTCATGCGACAGGCCGCGCAGCTGGAACGAGCAGCCCGTGAAAAGAACCTGTCCGGCGCGGCATGGTACCAACAGAATCTCACTGCGACATGCATCGAATGTCACAATTACATTCGCGATTACGATCGATAGGCTCAGAACACGGCGCGATCAACCAAACGCAGGCTGCGCCGGATGCCAACTCCGGGGTGACGACCTGCTCTGGAATGAAATGGCGGCGAGAGAATATCAGGCATCAATGCTCCGCTGAAGCCAGCAGATGTTTCTCTGTCAGACATTCAGGCACCATCATGGCCACGCGGGGAGCTCTGACGTGCTGGTGGCAGTTCGCGCAGCTTTGAACCACTTTTGAATAACCCATTGCAACTCCCATGGCATCCTGCGATTCCGCCATCCGGCTCAGGAACTCTGCCGACGCTACGAAGTCGGCGGTGTCCTGGATGTAGGTTGGACTTGCTAACTGCTTCCATGCTGCGTGTCTGCTGAGATCCATCATTTCAACAGCCTGCTCGCGCACAACGTCAAACTCGCCTGTCATCACGGCATCCAGTGCCCGCTGCGCTGACTTCAGCTTTCTTGCCATAAATTCTTCGACATCGGCAGGCTGAGGCTTCGCACCGATCGCGTCATCCCGCTGCTGTGCCGCCATCGGAACGGGCGGCAAACAGAACCAAACGGCGGGAATTATCAGGAGGGTTGCTCCAAACCAGTGCTTCTTCGTTGAATTCATGTTCAGTCCAGCTCCTTCAAGTTTGTTTGAACCCAAATGCCGATCCGGTAATCGCAATGTCAGGCTGATTGCAGATTCATGGCGGCCTTCGATCCTGCAACTAAACGCACGGCTTCCTACAGGACCAGAAAGATTGCCCAACCCCGCGTCGTTACACGGTACCAACCCATCAGGACAACAAATCCGCCTGTGCCGTCGAATGAAGTCTCAGTTCCGGAGATCGCCGGGCAAGTCTGCGATCACCGTGTTTCGAACCCATTCGTGACACTTCAGGCACGTCATCGTTGCATTGATCCATGCCAACGATGTGCCATCAATCGACTGCCTGGACGCTTTCTCCTTCATGTCTTTTACGGAGTCAACAAACTCAGTGCTGAATCGTCGGTAAAGCATGTCATTCGAAATGCGCCATTTTTCTTCATGGCTCATCTTCAGCAGGACGTCACAACCTTCTTCGACCAGCTTCAGATCGTCTGTGACTAAACCCTCGAGAATCAGATTGGAGGCGTTGAGTTTTTGCCGCATGAACTTCGAAAGCACCGGTTCCTTTTCCTGATCGTTCCTGATGCGAGCTGCCGGTAATTTCTCATCAGGCGCGGGCCGACCAGCATCACTGACAGGTTTTTCCTGACCGACAGTCCCGGATAATGTTGCAAGGACCACAAGACAAATGGTGACCCCACTTACTGCCACAACACGAATACCGCCCATAAGCTTTTCCCTGGTCGCCATCTTTCATCCCTTTCGAATTCACACCGACAAAGCTGACACGTCTCTTCAGGACGGCACACCGCCTCTGTCAAACGTTCTGACGTGCCACACGTTTTGAAACCGAGGCCGTCAGAAGACTCTATCCACGGAGCCGTGCAACTCGCTTGCCACGGACGACTAATCGAAACAAAGTCGCTGTATGCTGATTTTTTGACTGCCAACAGTCTGCCAACCCACTGCCCCTGTGCGGATATGCTCAGCAACTGATGTGCACAACGGTCAGATGAGACGGATGGTCACGCGACAGGCGAATACAATTCGTCGATATGCGAAAGCAATCGGGAGACTGAAAACGTATGGAATGGCAGAGTGAAACAGTCCATCTTACGTGGAAAAAACAGGACCTGACAAAGCGATGACACACACTGTTCACCTGGCCGAACAGGATGAACCATGGGATGAATGACGTCATTCCGGCGGTGCGAAAGCCGATCTGCTCCGACGCCAGTCGCAAAAAAATCTTTCCACGCGTGGTCGTGGTAACACCCTACCCGCTCATGAATCCGCGAAAGCCTGTACTCAGACTATTGACGGTCGTTACTATGGCATCCTGGTGCTGTCACCAGCGGCCCCTTTCGTCGGGAATTCCCCCCTGCCTCCGGAAGACTGATAATGTTATTTCAGGATCAACTTGCCCACGCTGCTCGCATCAACCGACGTGATCTGCTGCGCATTGGTGGGCCCGGGTTAATGGGACTGACCCTGCCGAAACTGTTGCAGGCGGAAGAATTGCAGCGGCTCGGTAATGGTCCCATCCCTACGGCTAAGTCCGTAATCTTTCTGTTCCAATGGGGCGGGCCCAGTCATGTTGATACGTTTGACATGAAACCATTTGCGCCGGACGGATACCGTTCAAAGTACCAGTCGATCCCCACATCCGTGCCCGGAATGCGCGTCGTGGAACACCTGCCGGAAACGGCAAAGGTGATGCATAAGATTGCTCAGATTCGCACAATGCATCATCGCATGAACAACCACAACAGCGCGGGGTACACCGCACTGACCGGAGTAGAGCCACCGATTGATGACCAGCGCCTGCGTGATTCGCTCGACCTGTTCCCATCTCTTGGTTCTGTCGTCGATAGGTTCGCTCCGACAGACAATGGTATGCCAACGTCCGTTGCCTTCCCTTACACGATCTCTGACGGATCCATCACACCAGGGCAGCGTGCAAGCTTTCTTGGCCGGCTGCATGATCCACTTTATATCGGTAACGATCCCAATGCCCCTGATTTTCAGTTACCACAGCTCAGCCTGCCTTCCGGCATTTCACTTGATCGCCTCGGTGATCGTCGGGAATTACAAAAACTGATCAACCGGCAAACAGTTTCGCTGGACGAAACCGCCGCCGCCGTCGGACTGAATTCGTACTACGAGCGCGCCGTGGGAATGCTGAATTCCACAAAGATTCGCGAAGCCTTCGATATCTCAAAAGAATCGGTTGAAACACGTGATGCGTACGGTCGAACGACATATGGGCAAAGCTGCCTGCTGGCACGTCGCCTCGTAGAATCCGGCGTAAAGTTCGTGACCGTTTATTTTGCCCGCAGCATCGGTGGTCGCAGCAAGACCGACGGTGGCTGGGACACTCACGGATTCGACGACACCCGCATGTATGAGATTCTTCCCGAATGGCACTTTCCATCCACCGATCAGACGCTGCCTGTGCTGCTGAATGATCTGGATGACCGAGGACTGCTGGAAGATACGCTGGTTCTGTGGGTGGGGGAATTCGGTCGAACTCCAAAGATCAACGCAAACATCAGCCGCGATCACTGGCCCAAATGTTACACGGCCCTCCTGGCTGGCGGTGGTGTCCGAGGAGGTGCCGTCTATGGCGAGTCTGACAAATATGGATCAGCGCCTGATCGCGATCCCGTCACCGTCGGGGACCTGGCTGCCACCGTCTATAACGCACTTGGAATAGATCACAATACCGAATTCCGTGACAACCTTAATCGACCATTGCCAATCGCTAAGGGACGCCCGGTCACGGACATCTTTGGTTAGATATCCGGACAGTTGTGCATTCAACGGAGGTCGCAGCCAAACCAATCTGTGGGAAACGGAATTGAGGGATGCACGCTTGCCCTCTTTACGAAAATGGCAAAAACTGCCTCGCCGCACCGGCAGCTTGTACCGAGAAAAACTCGTCCGGATTGGTATTTCTGATCTGACTGCCGAAGCCAGATGAATCCCCCATCTTAAGCTTCAGACCCGGATCAGACTTTTCTCCCGATTCGCTATCCCAGATGGAAACCCTTGAATGTGTTGCATCAGCGCTGCAAAGTTCCCCCAAATGCGGAGCTTGGCACTTCTGATGGTATCAGTTTCGAAAGCCTGATTTTGTGACCTCCCCCCTGCTCAACATCGTTCTATACCAGCCGGAGATCCCTCAGAACACGGGAAATATCGGCCGTACCTGCGTTGCCATCGGAGCAAAGCTCTGGATGGTTCGGCCGCTTGGATTTCGACTCGATGACAGGTACCTGAAGCGAGCGGGCATGGACTATTGGCAATATCTGGACTGGGAAGCGGTCGATTCCTGGGACGAGGTCAAAAGCCGTCTGCCCGGGGCGACTGTATGGAAACTGACCAAGACAGCATCGCGACTTGTCTGGCAGGCCGAATTCACGAGGGGAGATATCCTGCTGTTTGGCGCGGAATCCCGTGGGCTACCCGCATCAATTCTGTCAGAAGATGGGGCCAGTAACCTGAAGCTGCCCATGCACGATGTCGTCCGCAGCCTGAATCTGGCAAGTACCGTCAACACTGTCGCCTACGAAGCGGTGCGGCAGTTCGGGGGGCTGTAATGAAGCTGCCAATTCACTCACAGATTCGAAACCGCTGACATCTGCAATGATTGCCGCACGGCCTGCTGATTTCACTGTCTGTGAGAACCGGAGACTGCCGAAGAAAGGATTCCGGAAGCAGATTTGAAGCGGGGAGCTTAGATTGTTATGCTTCCACGTTCTCACCACTTTTAAGACCTCGCGTTTGGAGATTTCTGGCACATGGGTACGAAGCGAACAGGAAAAGGACGGCGAAAAATCGGGCGGAAGAAGCGACGTATGCGCGCAAAGATTCGGCACCGAAAGGGCTAGTAAGTCCATTCTCCTGAGAATTCGCTCCTCCCTGCGGGCGATTCCTTCCTGCTGCGCCAGAAAAACTTTTGTCTCAGCCAGATTCGCCCGGCCCCCCGAACGGTTGTGCCGGGCGTTTTTCTGCGCTGATCGACCGACTGCAACGTGTCGGTCATGACGACTGTGACAAACAACCGAATGTGACCAACTTTCCGGTCCGGGATTTTACGGATTCTGAGTGACTTGACACTGCCGGGCTCTGACTGAATCCTAGTGTTGGAATGTCCCTGTTGCATTTCTGCAACACGACTCCATCACAGAGGAGACTGCTCGTGGTCACAACTTCCCACCGATTATCCCGCTGGCTGGCCCCCCTTGCCTGCCTGGCAACAACCGTTGCTTTTTCACGCTCGATAATCACTGCCGACGAATTCTCGTCCCCATCCACTCAGAAGATTGCTCAACAGATTCAGCAGCAGCAGCAGGCGAAACAAGCTGCCGAAAAGCAGATTGCCCTCAAGAAGGCGGCAATCGATGTGACTCGCAAACGAATCGCCGAGCTTCAAAAGATGCTCGATGAATCCGCCGCGCGGTCCAGGACCGAAGAAGAAGAATTAGCCGCGTACCAGCGGACGTCAGATTCCGTTAACTCCAGCATTACAGCACTTCAGACCCAGCTGGATCTCAATAAGGAGGCGGACGCACTTCACGCGGCAGCTTCCGCAGCACAGTCACGGCTGGACAATATGATCGCAGCCCGTCGAAAACTGGAAACGCAGATGGCGGATCTGCGAAAGTCGGCCGTCGAATGGCAAAGCAAATCTTCCGAGGCAGAACAGCAAATCGCGGCGCTGGAATCCCAGCGAGCCGAATTGCAAAAGGCAGTCGACGCTGCGAAAGGTCCCAATGATACGGCCCAACAGGCACTCACGGCTGCAAACGCCGCATTGAAGGCTGCGTCTGATCAACTTCAGGCCATGACAAAGGAACTGACCGCAGAACAGCAACGTCTGGATTCGGCGGCCGTCGCATCGAAGAAGCTGGCAGACTCTATTGCAGCACTTGAAAAATCGTTGGGCGAGCTAAAAGAGTCGGCCAAAGCGATGGGAATCAGTCCGGACGAAGCCATCAAAGGACTCTCCTCCGCCATTGCCGAGTTGACGCCACTACATAAGAACGCCGAAATGCTGGTCATGCAGGCAACCTCACGACGTGACGCAATGTCGGGCCAGGTCGAAGCTGCGAAGGCAGAACAGACGAAGAAGCAGGCAGAGCAGGTAGCTGCGAGTGAGGCAGCCAGCAAGGCGGCCGACGCGTTCAATCAGGCAAACGAAAAGATTGCCGCTCTGAACGCGCAACAGGAGTCTCACCGAAAGGCGGGGGCAGAAGCACAAGCTCACCACAAAATGATTACCGCCCAAATCACAGGATTCGAGCCATCCATCCAGAAGCTCTCAGCTGAAGTTCAGATGGTTACCGCTGAAACTGTGAAACAACAAAAACTGGCCGAAGCCGCTCTGGAGCCCCTGGGCCGCTTTGTTTCATTCTCGCGAGATGTCGCCCCGATTCTGGCGAAACGATGCGTTGCCTGCCACAACACGCGAAGCCCCGGCGGTCGACTTAACCTGGACAGCTACGCAGCTCTGCTGAAGGGTGGCGAATCCGGCGAATCCTTTGAGGCTCACAAGAGTCAGGATTCTTTGCTGGTGATCATGGTCGAAGATGGATCTATGCCGAAAGACGCAGACCCGCTCACGAGCGAAGAAATCACCGCTATCAAAAGATGGGTCAATGTGGGGGCCCCTCTTGATGCAGGAGTTCTGGCGTCGGCCGAGCTTTTCGATGTCATGCCTGAATTCCCTCAACCCCTTCCTCCGGATAACTACCGTGTTCCCATCCCCATTACTGCGACCGCGTTTAGTCCGGATGGTACTTCACTGGCAACATCCGGTTACCATGAAGTGCTGATCTGGAAGACCGATGATGGCTCACTGGTTCGGCGAATCAGCAACATTGCGGAACGCGTTTACGACGTTGAATTCTCTCAGGACGGTTCAACGATTGCGGTTGCGGCAGGTACCCCGGGGCAACTGGGCGAAGTCAAACTGTTTCATGCCGCTGATGGATCACTGAAATCTACTCTTGTCCGAGCGAAGGATGCGATTTTTGCTGTTTCGTTCAGCCCGGACGGTTCTCAGATTGCATCTGCAGGAGCCGACCGAACAATCACCGTTTCCTCGATTGCAGATGGCGAAACCATCACTCGAATTGAAGATCATGCCGACTGGGTGATGGACATTAACTGGTCCCCGGATTCTTCAAAGCTCGTGAGCAGTAGTCGTGACAAGACCTGCAAAGTGTTCGATGCAAAATCGGGAGACCCTCAGGTGACATTCAGCAGCCACGGCGACGCGGTCTACACAGCAGCATTCCTTTCTGACAGCAAAACCGTTGTCAGTGGGGGCGGTGACAAGCGGCTTCGGGTCTGGAACACCGCTGATGGAAAAGAAATCCGTTCAATCACCGGTTTCGGGGGCGAAGTCTTTCGAGTCGTTGTCATCGCTGGGGACCATGTCCTTTCTGCATGTGCCGATCGAAGTGTACGGGAACACAATACGGCAGACGGCAAAGCTGTCCGAACAATGTCAGGACATGGCGACTGGGTTTACACTTTAAGCGTAAATCCGGCGAAGAAGCTGATCGCCTCTGGAAGCTACGACGGAGAGGTCCGGCTTTGGAATTCCGAAGATGGCAAGATGACAACAAGCTTTATCGCGATTCCGAAATCCGGAAACGAACCGACAGTCGCCACAGCCAGGTAGTTCCTTTGGAGCACGCAGGAAATCCGACGAAACAGCCCCGAATCAAATTCGGGGCTGTTTTTGTTCGTGCAGCACCCAACCTGACGCAGCTTTCGCATTGCGTGAGAAGTCAACGTCAGGACAATCCTGCATGTATGAATTCGATAACTAAGTGCATAGACTTCCGGGCACTCAGGCGAAATCGAAGATCGCTCTCGCACAACTCACATTCGGAATCAGATCATGGTGAAGGTCGACGAAATCCCGAACCCTACCGTTCAACAGCTCGCAGAACTGCCACGTCAGATGACGTTTGTGCCGTCGGTGAATGATTCTCCCCAGGTTCTGACGATTCAGCAGGTGCAACAATACAACGAACTTGGGTATGTCATGCCGTTTCAGGCCCTCGAGGAACGAGAGTCTTCTGAACTGCGAGCCTTCTTCGATGGTATACTGGCCGCATTCATTGAACTTGGTCGCACCAGCTATTCCATCAATACTGCTCACCTCCGATTCGCCAGAATCTACGAACTGGTCAGACACCCGCGAATCGTTGACGCGGTTGCCGATCTGCTCGGCCCGAATATAGTCTGCTGGGGATCGCATTTTTTTTGCAAGATGCCGAACGATGGCAAGAGCGTTCCCTGGCATCAGGACAGTACATACTGGCCGCTGAGCCCCACAAAAACTGTCACGGTTTGGCTGGCAATCGACGATGCGGATCCTGAAAACGCCAACATGAAATTCATCCCCAAATCACACCTTCACGGGCTGATCGACTACGACATCACCAACGACGCCAATACGGTGCTTGACCTGGCTGTCAAGAACCCCCAATCGTACGGCGATGGCGAAGTCGACGATGAGCTGAAATCCGGCTGGTTCTCTATGCATTCCGATCTATTGCTGCACGGCTCCGAAGCCAATCAGTCCACCCGACGGCGATGCGGTCTCACAATTCGTTATGCGGCAGCGGATGTCACAACATGGTACGACTGGAACAGGAAGGGCATCCTGGTCAGAGGTGTGGACCCAAACAATCATTGGCTGAACCCTCCCTCGCCAACTCATTGATTCGTTCGCCTCATCGTGAGCGTGAAACCGCCACGCGAACACTCCCGTACCAAATGTGTCCCACAGTCGGATAATGATTTGAATGCCGGAATTCAACGATCACATGATGTGCGAATTCGAGGTGTTGTGATTCATCGTCTCGAGACCTTTGCTAACCACCACACTTGCTGGAATGCCACTATCTGAAATGCAGCCACCCAATGGAAAGTGGGAGCAACCGCATTCACCAGATGCATTCAACAGGGTGTCGCGCTATCATTTGGTGCCGCGGTTGTTGCAGCCGTTCTGTCTTGTCACGTTTAGTTCAGGGCAGTCGTTCTGACCCTGGTATTTCGGCCTATGAGACCTCCCGGGAATTTGTCCGGGCCAGCAGGATACTGAAAGGAAAGTAAGCGTCGTACGCCAACTTGAGACCTGCTGACACCTGTTGAGAAAGTCTATGATCCCAGCGATGAAGTATCCCTGAATGTCAGGGATCGAGTGGGCCGGATTATTATGACCATTCGGCAGCCGTCGCCTCCCCACAGATAACCGACGACTCCAACATCATGATGTTTTTAAAACCGTAAACGCTTCACCATGAATAATCTGTTCGACGAGATCCCGG
The DNA here is from genome assembly GCA_041398825.1 of Planctomycetaceae bacterium. NCBI lineage: Bacteria > Pseudomonadati > Planctomycetota > Planctomycetia > Planctomycetales > Planctomycetaceae > Planctomycetaceae bacterium. Next base: position 67,713 of record JAWKTX010000021.1, read on the forward strand.
ATTCCCTTCCCACAGAATTAATCTCCGTACTCACCCGGAACAGGTTTGTACGAATTGAACGCATTGTATCTCTGGGGCACACAAGCCCTGAAACCTCATGGTACGACCAGGAGCAGCATGAATGGGTGCTGCTGATACAAGGGGCAGCAACGTTACTGTTCGAGGATGGTCACTCTGTTGACTTACGAGCGGGAGATTATCTGTTGATTCCCGCCCATCAAAAGCATCGCGTTGCATGGACGACACCCGAAGCAAAAACAATCTGGCTGGCCGTATTCTTCGACTCCGATCAGGAGTTCCAAAGCAAAGGCCGCCAAAGTTGGATGCAACAGAACTGAAGCGAGGGCAGCAGTTTGGAAACAGCACGGGATCCGCTGACTGACAGCCACAGGATTCGGACAATTCTGCGTGGCCATAGAACGAAAGGCGATTGACCCTGACCGCTGACACGGGTACACAAGTGCTGAGTCGTTCGATCTCCCGATGCCGTCAGCCGCATCGGAATGTACTGGTCAGCCGATACCCTCCGGCGCATCCGATGGTTGCATGGTTCGGACGAATCCACCGATGATTTGAAATACGGCGAAACCGATGACGAATCCATTTCTGAATGCCTTTGCAGTCCAGACATTCACCAACGAATACGAACTCGTTGACGGCGTCGTCATGCACAGCCGAAACCCGGAACATTTTCAGATCCCTCCGGATGTCATCAAACGCAATGTTCGAGCTGGCCAGTTCGTTGAACTCCGAATTGACTCGCCAAGATTCTCTCGGCACGATAACACGACCGACAGATGTGCCTGTCCGAACTGCAATGGCGAAATGACGAAACCTATTCTGCGGCACAACCAACCAGCGACCCTACTGTCTGTTCCCACGCAAAATATCCCTTCACGTGGGTGGGGAGAGGACTTCTGGGTCTGTGTTGAGAAACGTCTTGGTGACGTTCTGATGGGAATCGTTGACAACCCACTGATCGAGTCTCGACTGCACGGACTTCATCAGGGTGACACAATCTACTTCAGAGAACAGCACATTCTCATGGTCCATGACAGCCACCGTCTGGACCTCTGAGGTGGTACAGGTTCCAGGGACACCTGAATCTCTTATTCTGAGTCCATAGAAAGGACATCAGAATGGCTCGGAAGAAGAAATCATCAGTGCGTAAATCGACTCGCCGGCAGTACACGGATGAGTTCAAGGAAGAGGCGGTGCAGTTGCTTCTGGATGGGTACACTGCACCTCAGGTTGTTGATCGCCTGGGCATTTCGAACGTCAACGTTTTGTATCGCTGGAAACGGGAGCAGCTGGAAAAAAGTGGTCCGGTAGCAAGCTCTTTGGAGACGAAGGTCAAGGATCTCGAAGCCGATCTGCGGCGTGTCGAGCGAGAGAGGGATATCTTAAAAAAGCGTTGGCTATTTTCGGCCGCAACGAATAGCCGACGTCTATGCGGCCGTGGAAGCCATCGTTCAGGAAGGTCATGGAAACGTCTCCGAAGTCTGTCGCCATCTTGGTGTGAACCGAACTTCGTTCTATGCATGGCAGGCTGCTGAGCCCACAATCTTCGAAGAACAGGATGCTCAACTGGCTCCGCTGATAAGAGTCATCTTCAAGCGTCATCGCCGCCGCTACGGGGCTCGTCGCATTGCCGAAGACCTCAAGGAGATGGGACATCACTGTGATCGTAGAAAGGTCTCGAATGTCATGAAAACACTGAGATTAAAGGCAATTCAGCCGAAGTCGTTCGTTCCCAAAACGACAAAAAGTCGCCATCGGCTGGGATATTCGCCGAACCTGTTGCTCGATGCCGACGCACCAACAACGATCAATCAAATTTGGGTTGGAGACATCACTTACATCCCGCTGACGGACGGTACGTTTTGTTACATGGCGATGCTGATGGATCTGTTTTCCAGGCGGATCGTTGGTTGGCATCTGGATGACAACATGACGGAACAGCTTGTTCTCAAGGCACTGCGTTCGGCCATCAGAGACCGCCAGCCTGACGTTGGATTGCTTCATCACACGGATCGAGGCGGCCAGTACGCCGGCAACGACTACCGATCGCTTCTTCGCCGAGCAGACGTAAAGCAAAGTATGAGTCGTCCTGACAACTGTTATGACAACTCATTCATGGAAAGCTGCTTCGGAACGATCAAGAACGAACTCGAGATGACCGAATACCAAAGCAGGGCTGAGGCAAGGAAAGAAGTCTCAAAATACATCCGCTACTACGTCTACGAACGCAGACACTCCAGCCTCGAGTACAGGTCGCCAGCTCAGTTCGAACAGCTCATCAAACTCTCAAAATAAGAGAATGACCTGTCCCTGAAACCTGTACCACCTCACTCGTCTCCAGCATGAGTAGCGACGACCTGAAGCAATTAGCCCGCTGGCTGAAGTCGCTCAGGCGTTCATGACTCGGCTTCAGCAATTCGGCCTGCATCACAAGCTGCAGACTGGCGAACATTGCTGGAAGAATTCCCTCAAATTGAACTATTCATAATGGGGTAATCGTTGCAGCAAACCAAAGACCCGCGAGTATCCTTCTGTAGAAGAAGCTGGTCGAACACTGCCATTCCCCGGGGTTTAGAAACAGGTAAACAGGGCATTTCATGACATCATCGAAAAATGACGCAGCTGATATATCTTCGGCTCCGAGTCGTGAGATTCACGTCGAAAAGGAAGGAACGGTTGTCTTGCGGATTGAATCGCCGCATCAGTCACGACGGGGCAACCGCGTTGTGATGCTGCTTCTGCTGCTCTCAATCCTGCTGAACGTCTGGTACATCGGGATTTATCCGAGTCTCTATCAACCGCCCAGAATCCCTGAGGTGCATCTGCTTGGCACCAAAGGCGCTGCAGACCGGATTGCTGTTATCAATTTCACAGGAACAATTAGCCCTCCGTTTACAGAACGATGGCTTCGCCAGATTGAAAAGGCGGCCGAAGATTCGAGTGTCAAAGGTGTTATTCTGGCGATCGACAGCCCGGGAGGTTTTGTCGCAGACAGCCACCAGATCTACCGACAACTTCAAACGCTGGCGGAGAAGAAACCTGTATATGCAGCGATGAAACGTATTGCCGCGTCCGGCGGTTACTACATTGCGATGGTATCGGGACAAAAGGCAGGATCTTCGCTGAACCGACGACCTGGACAGGTTCGATCGGGGTCATTGTGCCGAGATACAATGCAACGGAACTGGCATCCAGAATCGGGGTGAAAGTTGAGCCACTGGTAACGGGTCCGCTGAAAGATACGCTCAATCCGTTTCGAGACATGACGGCTCAGGAGCAACAAGTGTGGGCAGCCATCATGGACGATTCATTCCAGCGATTCGTGGATGTAATCGCGGACAACCGTGAACAGCTTGGCCAGGAACAGGTACGAAGTCTGGCAACCGGACAAATCTATACGGCCAGTCAAGCCCTGCAGAATCACATGATTGATCAACTGGGCTACGTCGAAGATGCTGCGGCTGCTCTCGCCGCGAAAATTCAGCTGGCCAAGTGGGAAGCTTTTGAATACCGGTCGACGCCAGGTCTTGTTGATGCGATCGTCGGATCAAAAGCCTCTGGCAGCTCTCTCGCCGATCAGATCCTTGACGCTTCAGTTCCGAAAGCCATGTATTACTGCTCCTGGAACACCTGGGTTCCAGCGAAGTAACCTTCTGTTTTCAATCGTCTTCCAGCAGCCGTTTAAGTCGTTCTGTCAACTCCTGCCTTGCGCGGTAAATTCGGCTTCTGACGGTACCCATTGGAATATCCAGAAGCTGACTGATTTCCTCGTACGATAATCCGTCTATTTCTTTCAGCACAAGCGGCTGCCGAAAGTCTTCGGGGATCTGGCTAAGTGCACTTCGAACCGAATTGATCTGCTCTGACCGCTCGATTCGATCAGACGGTGCGGCATTTGAAGTGGCTTCGAAACCCGTCGCATCCGAATACGCTTCGAGGGAATTGCTGTTCAGTCGATTTTTTCGGGAACGACTGACCGCAACGTTGCGTGCAATCCGATACAGCCACGAATAGAACTGTGACTCCTGACGAAATGTGTCGAGCTTGCGCCACGCCTGAATGAATGCCTGTTGCGCGATCTCCAGCGCATCCTCGCGAGAGCCTGTGGTGTGTTCAAGACTATGAATGAGCCGATCCTGATATCGAAACACCAGCTGTTCGTACGCCCGATCATTTCCGGCGACGGCTTCGCTGATCAAAGAATCGTCTGGAGCAGAATCCACTCATCAAGCCCGCTGTTTGCCCAAAAAGACTGCCGAGCCGATACTCCATTTCGATTCAGAGCAGGATCATCGGCGGCTTCAGGGTAACAGAAACCTGACCTGTCTGTGTACCTCGAAGTATGTCCAGAATAATGACATCCCCGGCAGATCGGCTGCGAATTGCCTTTTGTAACTCCGTGCCGGTTCGAATAGGCTTGCCGTCTATTGCAAGAACCAGGTCTCCAAGAACGATTTCCGACCGGCTGAGACGCATTCCTACCAATCCCGCTTCTGCCGCAGCAGTCCTTGCATAGACGTTGCGAATGATCGGTCCCTTCTGGAGAATTTCCTCCGGGATGCCAAAACTTCGGGCTTCATCCGGGTCAAGAATTCCCACTCCAAGTTCGGCCGACGGTGCCTGGCTGGCAACCTGCATCACCTCATCTACGGCAGCAAGAACATCGTCTACGGGCACGGCAAATCCTAGTCCTGCGGAGGCACCAGATGTCGATACGATGGCAGTATTGACGCCGATCAGTAAACCGGCACTGTCCAGAAGTGGCCCTCCCGAATTTCCAGGATTAATTGCCGCATCGGTCTGAATCAACCCATTCAGAAACTCATTGTCCTGGTCGCCAGTGGCGACACTCCGATCAAGTCCCCCAATCACACCTGTTGATAGAGTGCGGTCAAATCCAAATGGATTTCCGATGGCAAGTACCTTTTGGCCCACCTTCAGGTCACTGGATTTGCCAACGGTAATCGGGGTCAGTTGTGACGGCTTTGCGGCTATCTTCAGTACGGCAATATCGCGTTTGTAAACAGCCCCGATGAACTGAGCGTCCCAGACGGTGGAATCTGCAAGCTGAACCTCCAACTGCGTCCTTGTTCCGTCTTTCCGAAGCACAGCATCACGAACCACGTGAAGGTTGGTAATGATATGGCCTTCCTCGTCCCATACAAAACCTGTGCCTGACGCCAATTCCTGTTCCGCAATCACTCCAAACCGAACTGGTCGAAACCCCTTGCTTCGAACGAATACAACGCTTGGAGTCGCGTTTTGAAAGACTTCGATCGTCGCCTTTTCGTCCGCACCTAACTCGCCACGCGATACAACGACGCGCGGCGTGTAGTCGGGCCGATTGTTGACCGTGCTGCTGACCGTGCGGAACGCAAGGACAGCAATCAGGATCACCAGGACAACCACCAGCCAGCCGTTCGCTGCTGCACCAGGATTCTGTGGATGATTATGTTCGCTGGAAAACGGCTGCGACATTACTGATCCTGCAATATTCTAAGCTGCGACTCAATTCAGGCGTCCATCGAGCTTCTCGACGATTTCCGAAAGGGCTTCCGCCATCCGATGCCTGAGCTTTTCCGGCTGATCGTCAAGCGCGTCCATCACATCTTCTGTCAATGCCCTGTTCAGACGCTCCAGCATTGTAGCCGCTTTTTTCCAAAGCTGCTCTGGTGTGAGGGGTGCTCGGTTTGTTGCATCATGATCGGTATCCCGCACAGCAGCGGGCACAGTTGTCGCATCGGCTTTGAATGGAGCATAACCATCTGATTCTCGGGCGGCTCCTGCCATGGTTGGATTCATTTCACGATCTGCCACTGCCACACCTGCTCGTGGCCCCTGCCCCGGCGTCAGATAAGACGAGGGATCGACAACCGTGCTCAACGGAATGCTGGACGTATCAAAACCGATAGGGGCGGCCCACTCCGAGTATCCGTCCGACGACTCTGCGAACAGGTCTTCACCTCTTTGTGCACGCCGCCAGGCCCGCATCTCAGCCACTGTGGCATCGGACGACTGAGCCCATTCGAGGCAATCTTCGGCATCGTCCCAATTGAGAGCCACATAGAAAAATGACCACTTTAGCCCGACATAATTCTTGTAGATTGCACCAAAAGCATCCCAAACTCGCCGTCGCTGGTAAATCTGATCGCCGCTGAGCCCAACCATTTGTCCAAAATCAGAGTCCGTTCGGCCCTTGGCATAACGCTGTGTCCACTGAGAAGCGCATTCACCCACGACCCAATTGCATTGACTAACCGCTTCTCGAGCTACGGATACCAGGTGTTCTTCAGACTGGGCCACGGTGAATTTCCCTTGTGGTTCGGTTTAAAGTGGTTCAATTGACTATGCATTGGCAAACATCAAGGAAGCCACAGCGTTGAAATTTCGCTGCCCGGATCCCTGACCTCAGCCATGCTACCCCCGGAAAAACCCGGAATCTACTGGGTTAATTGCGAACCACTGGAATTCCGGGAGGTCCTTTCCAGAGACCTCACCCACTGGATGCATTCGGATCAGTTTGCCTGAACCCCGAATCTCAACGCTTCGTCGGTCGGGAATCCGGTAAGAAAAACTGAAGCACAGTGGACCGACGGACGATAAATTCGCTATAAACCGCCTGGCTGGGCCATTCACCTGGATTAACCCAGGTTGTCTACCCGGCAGGTTTGCTGCACGTATTTGGCGTGGCGAACGCAGGCAATACAACCAGGGGCGGTAGCCAAGTGGCTAAGGCAACGGATTGCAAATCCGTCATGCGCGGGTTCGACTCCCGCTCGCCCCTCTCAAACCCCGCATTCTGTCCAGCGCAGAATGCGGGGTTTTTCGTCACTGGGCCATCTTTCTCTCGTGAACCATCGTTCGGATGAAGTGTCTCAACTGTTGAAGTCGCACGATGGAAATCCCAGCGTCCCGATTCCTTCAGTAAATCCTGCACCCAAACTTGAAGTGGTTAGTTTCGCTGAGTATCTTGCCCGCGTTGATCGTTTTGGTGGCTATAGCTCAGTTGGTTAGAGCGCCAGATTGTGGTTCTGGAGGTCGCCGGTTCGAGACCGGTTAGCCACCCTCAAACGCCTGAGAATCTCTCAGGCGTTTTTTCATGCCCACATTCGTGCCGTGCGCAGCCGCACCGTTCAAGCGTGCCCACAATTATCACTGGGCCAATTGATTAATTTCGAACAGCAACGTCGCTCGCAGCTCATCGATTGTCTTCGGGTCGCTGACTTTTTTCTGGTTGCGATCGGTAACGTAGAAAACGTCGACAACCTGATCGATATGCGTGGCAATTCGCGCCAGACGAATCTCAAGTTGCCGATCAAACAAAGTCCGGGCCAACGTATACAGCAGACCCTGGCTGTCGCTGGCAAAGATATCGATCACCGTGAATCGCTCTGAGCAGTCATTGTCAATCGTCACCTGAGGTTCAGTCAGCGGAACAGGGTTCCTGTTCGATTTGAACTGAAACAGAGTGCTTCGTCGGAAGACGCTCTCGACAGATTTTTTCGCGATGAGAACATCGGTAATGGCCTGGGCGACATCTTCTATTCGAGATGAAGGCACTGCTCCGGAGAAATCGTTATCCGTCACTCTGAATGCGGCAACAAGTGTGGAATCGGCCGTCGTACAAATCTGAGCGGCATGAATATCCATTCGCAGCCCAGACAAGACTCCTGCGATCTTATGAAAACTTCCGCTCTCGTATCGCTCCGCTGCAAAAACACGATATCCAACCGTGTGAGTCTCGGGATCGTATTCAGCTTCAATCTTTACATCCGTCTGATTCAGTTGTTGAATCATATCCAGATCCCGCGCGATACGGCTGGGATCCTCGGTCATCAGATAAAAAGCCGGCAAAGCATCCAACTGTTCGTCGATCCAGCGTGGCCAATGCCCCTCGTCATGATCCATGCCAATGGGGACAATTGATCCGCGAACCGTATCACGAATGATCTTCAGCCTCTCCTGCTCCAGGTGATTGTAAGGACGTCCGCTCAGAACCTGCATGGTTCGATTGTAGAGATCGGCAAGAAGTTCGCCCTTCCAGTCAGACCAGACATCCGGCCCCACGGCACGAATATCGGCAACAGTCAGGACATAAAGCATACGCAGCAACTCAGGTGCACCCACCAGTCGTGCGAATTCGACCAGCACACCCGGGTCTGAAATATCGCGGCGAAATGCAAGATTTGGCATCACGAGATGGTGTTTGACCAGAAACACCAGCATGTTCTTCTTGTTCTCTGCCATTTGCAGTCGGGATGCAACTGATAAGCACATCTCTGCACCGACAAGACTATGATCTCCCTCACGACCTTTCCCGATGTCATGCATCAGCAGCGCTAAATGCAGCGTCGCGCGGTGTCGGACGGTCTGATAGGCCGAACCAACGGGCGAAGTGTCATTCGCGAACGAAACGATTTCGTCCATTGCCTTCAGTGTGTGTTCATCCACCGTAAACTGATGATACTGATTGAACTGAATCAGACATCGGATCTCGGCAAACTCCGGAATCAGCCATTCCAACACGCCCGTCTCGTACATCTGACGCAGCGCGTCGGGCAAACCATCCGTGTTTCGCAGCAGTGAACGAAACCGGCGAGTGACTTCGTGATCCATTTCAGACGGCAATTCAGCCGCGATCAACCCAAGATGTTTGCGAAGGGATGGAGACAGCGGAATGCGTGCCTCAGCTGCTGCAACAAACAGATCCAGAATTTTCAGCGGATCATTTTTCAGTGTTCCCAGTTCATCCTGGGGCAGCGAGAGTGAGCCATCTGTGATCAGAAACCCTTTGCCAGTTCGCTGTGGCCGGATGGTACTCCGCAGGCGAGAAAACAATGTCGGCTTCTTGCCAAATTCCGTTACTCGGCGAGCAATCTCAGACACTCGGGATGTATGCGAGAAATACTCCTGCATGAACGCCTCAACGGCCTTCGCAGTGTCATGAATTCCCGGAAATTTCCGTTTGGCCAGCTCAACCTGCAAATCCCGGTTCAGGACATCCTGCCGCATGTGACGGGCACAATGCAGGTCAAGCCGCACTCCCGTCAGATACTCGTCCGCCTGCTGAAGTGTCGCCAGTTCATCCTGGCTGACTTCACGATGCGAATGGAGGGCGTCCAGATCAGCATCGCCATACCGAGCGAACGAAACCCACTGCAACAAATGAAGATCTCGAAGCCCGCCGGGCGATTTCTTGATATCCGGTTCGAGCTGATTGACAGAATTGCCCCGTGACATCCACTCATCACGTCGTGCAGACACACATCGCTCAATCAGACGCTGGGGTTTCTCACGAAGCACGCGACCAAAAACCTGTTCGCGCGTGTAATCGAGCAATGTGACGGACCCGCAGAGGTACCGCATGCTGATCAGCGATGTAGCGAACTGAACGTCCTCGGATGCAAACCGAATGACATCCGCAGGCGTACGAATGCTGTGCCCAGGCTGCAGTCTTGCGTCCCAGAAAGATCGCACCACCGCTGACAGGATCTCGCCGACCTCCGCATCACATTTCGGATCGGTGATGAACAGGAGGTCCACATCCGAATACGGCGCAGGGCGACGCCGACCGTTACCGCCGACAGCAACCATGCAGAATGAAGCAGACAGCCCGGGCCGTCCCTTCATCTGCAGATGGCTTTCAACGATTTCAGTAAGAAGCAGATCGATCTGGTCCGAAAACCAATGACAGGTTTCGATCGCAGAGCTTCCCGCAACACGGCGCTCACTGACTGCATTCTGCAATGCCTCAACAGTTTCGCGCCGGCGCTGCGTGTCTCCGCTGGAACCAGAGTGATTGATGTGGGTGTTCAGTGGATTATTCCAAACCGACTAGATGGCTTCTTCGCCCATCTCACCGGTTCGAATGCGAACCACCTGTTCGAGTGAACTTACAAAGATCTTGCCATCCCCAATGGAACCAGTTCGCGCTGATTCACAAATGGCGTTGATGGCGGCATCGACTTCAGAATCGTTCACAACGACTTCCAGTTTTACTTTCGGCATGAAGTCAACGGTGTACTCAGCACCGCGGTACGTTTCTTTGTGCCCGCGCTGACGACCAAATCCTCTGACTTCCGTCACGGTCATGCCATTGACTCCGATGCCAGTCAACGCTGTCTTCACATCTTCAAGCTTATAGTGACGAATCACAGCTTCCAGTTTTTTCATGGTTCTAACTTTCGCACGATCTTTTGAGATTCGCAATCCAGACCGAAGTCTGCAGGTTAAACATAATACGGAAGACCAACGATGGCTATCGAAGAACGTTTTCCGGATACGCTTCCATTCCCATTTCGGTCACATCCAGGCCCATTCGTTCCACTTCGTCGGAAACTCGAAGTCCGAAGACAGCTTTGATAACAGACCAGCCCACAGCCGAGACAAGACAAGTAAAGACTCCCACGGCGACAATACCCTTGATCTGCGCCCAGAGCAGTTCCACACCGCCACCGTTAAATAAACCATTCAGAGCAATTCCGCCGGGCAGGTCCTTGTCCGCAAACAGCCCCACAGCAATCGTCCCCCAAATCCCATTCACCAGGTGAACGGACAGGGCTCCTACAGGATCATCAATTTTCAGGCGGTCAAAAAACAGAACAGCAACGACCGCCAGCACTCCACCGACTGCTCCAATGAAGACCGAAGCCGGGATCGAGACGAACGCGCATCCGGCGGTGACGGCTACCAGCCCCGCAAGAGCACCGTTTACAGTCATACTGAAATCCGGCTTACCAGTCTTAATCCAGGCCAGTGCAGTTGCTGAGATCAAACCGGCCGCAGCGGCCATATTCGTTGTTACGACAACGAAACTAATGCCAACCGGATCCGCTCCCATAAAGCTGCCGGGGTTAAAGCCGAACCACCCCATCCACAGAATCAGGCCTCCAAGAAATGCGAGTCCCATGTTGTGGCCTGGAATTGGCCGAATGGACCCATCCGCCTGATACTTCCCTTTTCGGGGCCCCAGAAACAAGATACCAATCAACCCGGCCCAGCCACCTACAGAGTGTACAGCTGTGGAACCAGCAAAGTCGTAGAAGGAAGAATTGGCCAGCCAGCCGCCCCCCCAGATCCAATGCCCCGTGATCGGGTAACTGATGCCGACAAGCAGAATCACGAACAGCATGAAGCTCTCGTAATGTATCCGCTCTGCAACGCACCCCGACACAATCGTCGCGGCGGTGGCTGCAAACGCCAGCTGAAAGAAAAACTTGACAGATAAAGGAAGTGCCGCCCAACTAAGTGAACCATAGACACCGGAATAGGCATCCCCCATCGCCGGACTATTGTCGGCTCCGGTTGCAAACCATCCCTGCCAGCCCAGAAAACCATTCCCGTCACCGAACATGACGGCAAACCCGACGGCCCAGAAAATCAGCGTCGAAAGTCCGAACACAACAAAATTCTTGCCCAGAATGTTGACCGCGTTCTTACTGCGACAGAATCCAGCTTCCACACACCCAAACCCGGCGTTCATCCAGAATACAAGGAACGCCGCCAAAAGAACCCAGATCGTATTTGCTGTCAACTGCCAGTCAGGCACAGCAGGTACAGCTCCAGTCTCGTCTCCCATGCAACTTGCGTTACTAAAGAGTAACAGCAATAGAAATGATCCTAAACTTCTCGCCCATCGCCTCTGCATTATCGCTCGCTCCGAAAAATAGATTTCCGCTCCAGAAATCAGCTCGAACCGTAATCCATGCATCTATCCAGGACCTGAGTTCCCATTACTCACCTCCAAAGGAAAAAACAGCTGCAGCGCACCGCCGTTCGAGCGACCACGGTGCTCGTCGTCGCCCGCACATCCAGCAAACATTATGCCAGGCAAAAAACGCCGAAAAAAAACAGACTGTGGCCCAGCGACGCACAATTAAAAGGCAGCATGCACAAAGAATGAGCGAGCTTTGTTTTAGGAATTCCAATATCAGAGCCGTACTCGGAGCGACACTGGTACATGCCGCCCCCATTTGAAAACCGGCCACGCGTCTCCATTCGGGGTTGCGGTAATGTGCAGTTGTGCTGGATTTCCACATGGAACGGCCGGGGGGAACCATAATCCGCTGAGTCATCGTCTCAAACCCGGCGGAAAGAAGTATTCACAATCAACTCCGTCAGCGTCCTGGCTGTGATTTCAGCTACGATGTCATAGCATCGGAGATTGCCGACGACCCGTTAACCATCACAGCAGATCTTGTCTGGAATTGTCTGGCTGAGAATGATTTACCTTGCAATGTTTCTGACAGGCCTCATCGCGGGGCGCCTCGCCGTTGTTCTGTCCTGCTGGTTCCTGAATGACGAGACAACGGTTCAGCCTGCACGATTGGGAATTGCAAGATGCGCTAAGTGCGAACAATCGCTCTCCGCAGCCGCCATCCAGTTCAAAGGCCTGATGAAAAGTAGAGTCATCTGTCCTGGCTGCAGGAACTCAGGACCTGTTTGGCCATCCCTCGTCAGTGCAGTCACGGCCATCATCTTTGCCGGTTTCACATGGCTTTTGATCGAGGGGAATTGCCAAACCATTACGGAAGTCAGACCGTCCCATCAACTGGTATTCGACCGCTTGCCCTTCCAGCTGATTTTCATCTTTCTGATGCTTGTCGTGACAGTGACAGATCTCATCGATTATGCCATTCCTGACTTCATCATCTGGATTGGCATCGTCGTCGCTGTCGCAGGCTCCACAGCAAGCGGTGATCTTCAGATGGTTCATATCTGGGTTGACTGGAGCTACGAACTGGTCGAAATTTATGGACCCTGGTTACCCGAATGGATGAAACATCACCAGCATTTGCACGGCGCAGCATGGTCCATTGCTGGTCTGGTAACGGGAGCTGGTATTATGCTGCTGATTCGAATAATTTCGTCCGTGATACTGGGACAGGCAGCCGTA